>NZ_JBUEGC010000012.1:0-130273 GCF_054963655.1 Streptomyces sp. HSS9-12
CCGCTCTCGTAGTCTTGAGCGCGTGCAGGAACTCCATGACGCCCCGCTGGCCCCGCTGACGACCTTCCGTCTCGGTGGCCCCGCCACCCGCCTTATCACCGCAACCACCGACGACGAGGTGGTCGCCGTGGTCCGTGAGGCGGACGCCACCGGCACCCCGCTGCTGATCATCGGCGGCGGCAGCAATCTGGTCATCGGCGACAAGGGCTTCGAGGGCACCGCCCTGCGCATCGCGACCCAGGGCTTCGACCTGGACAGTACGCAGCTGGAGCTCGCCGCGGGCGAGGTGTGGACCGACGCCGTCGCCCGCACCGTCGAAGCCGGCCTGGCCGGGATCGAATGCCTTTCCGGGATCCCCGGCTCCGCCGGTGCAACCCCGATCCAGAACGTCGGCGCGTACGGCCAGGAGGTCTCCTCGACGATCACCGAGGTCGTCGCGTACGACCGGCGCGCGGACGAGACCGTCACCATCCCGAACGCCGACTGCGAGTTTTCCTACCGCCACAGCCGGTTCAAGGCCGACCCGTCCCGCCACGTCGTCCTGCGGGTGCGCTTCGCGCTGGAGGACGCGGGCGGCCTGTCGGCCCCCGTGCGATACGCGGAGGTGGCCCGCGCCCTCGGCGTCGAGACCGGAGACCGCGTTCCCGCGGCGCTGGCCCGGGAGACCGTCCTCAAGCTGCGCGCGGGCAAGGGCATGGTGCTCGATCCGGACGACCACGACACCTGGTCCGCGGGCTCCTTCTTCACCAACCCGGTCCTCAGTGCCGCCGAGCACGCCGCCTTTCTCGACCGTGTCCGGGACCGCCTCGGCCCTGATGTGACGCCTCCCGGCTATCCGGCGGGCGACGGGCACATCAAGACCTCCGCGGCCTGGCTGATCGACAAGGCGGGCTTCACCAAGGGGTACGGCAGCGGCCCGGCCCGGATCTCGACCAAGCACACCCTCGCGCTCACCAACCGCGGCCAGGCCACGACCGAGGACCTGCTCGCGCTCGCCCGCGAGGTCCGGGACGGCGTCCACGCGGCGTTCGGCGTCGCCCTGGTCAACGAGCCGGTGACGGTCGGCGTCAGCCTGTAGCAGTTCGTTCCGCCAGGCTCTCAGTTCCGCCAGGCTCTCAGTAGGCCACTCCGACGACCCGCTTCACGGTCGCCGGATCGTCCAGCAGCATGAGCAGCGCATGCGCCGGGTCGGCGCGCGCGATCGTGAGGCCGCCCGGCACCTTCCCGCCCAGCGCGTGCCGGTACGGCGGGCCTTCCTCGCCCAGTTCTCCGGCGAGGCGGCGGCTGAGCCGGTGGACGACTTCGCGGCAGCCGTCGCCCGCGCGGTCATGGCCGTTATCGGCTAGGCCCTGTCCGCCTCGCCGTCGGCCAGCCAGGCGTCGATTCCGGCCAGCATCCGGTTCCGGACGTCCTGCGGCGTGCGGGATCCTCGCACGGACTGCCGGGCCAGCTCGGCCAGCTCCCCGTCTGTGAAGGCGTGGTGCTTGCGCGCGATCTCGTACTGGGCCGCCAGCCGCGAGCCGAACAGCAGCGGGTCGTCCGCGCCCAGGGCCATCGGCACCCCGGCCTCGTACAGCGTGCGCAGCGGTACGTCCTCCGGCTTGTCGTATACGCCCAGCGCCACGTTCGAGGCCGGGCACACCTCGCAGGTCACCCCGCGTTCGGCGAGCTTCCGTAGCAGCCGCGGGTCCTCGGCCGCGCGTACGCCGTGCCCGATCCGCCCGGCGTCCAGGTCGTCCAGGCAGTCCCGGACGCTGCTGGGCCCCGCCAGCTCGCCGCCGTGCGGGGCCGCCAGCAGCCCCGCGTCCCGCGCGATCGCGAACGCCCGGTCGAAGTCCCTTGCCAGCCCGCGCCGCTCGTCGTTCGACAGCCCGAACCCCACCACACCCCGGTCGGCGTACCGCACGGCCAGGCGCGCCAGCGTGCGCGCGTCCAGCGGGTGCCGCGTACGGTTCGCGGCGATCAGCACCCGCATCCCGAGCCCGGTGTCCCGGGACGCGGCCTCCACCGCGTCGAGGATGATCTCCAGGGCCGGAATCAGCCCGCCGAGCCGGGGCGCGTACGAGGTGGGGTCGACCTGGATCTCCAGCCACTGCGAGCCGTCCCGGACGTCCTCCTCGGCGGCCTCCCGCACCAGCCGCTGGATGTCCTCGGGGGAGCGCAGACAGGAGCGCGCGATGTCGTACAGCCGCTGGAAGCGGAACCATCCGCGCTCGTCGGTCGCCCGCAGCTTGGGGGGCTCGCCGCCCATCAGGGCCTCGGGCAGATGGACGCCGTACTTGTCAGCGAGCTCCAGCAGTGTGCTGGGCCGCATCGACCCGGTGAAGTGCAGATGCAGATGGGCTTTCGGCAGCAGACGGACGTTACGCAGCATTGCAAGATCCTGCCGTACGATCCGCTGCGGCCGGTAGGCCTTTCCGCTGAACGAGGGCTTGCCCGAAAACACATACGGGCCCCCGGCCGAAGCCGGAGGCCCGTATCAGGCGGAGAACGCCAGGTCAGGCCTGGGCCTCACCGAGCAGCTTCTGCAGCCGCGAGACACCCTCGACCAGGTCCTCGTCGCCGAGCGCGTAGGACAGCCTGAGGTAGCCCGGCGTGCCGAAGGCCTCGCCCGGGACGACCGCGACCTCGGCCTCCTCCAGGATGACCTCCGCCAGCTCCACGCTGGTCTGCGGGCGCTTGCCGCGGATCTCCTTGCCGAGCAGGCCCTTGACCGACGGATAGGCGTAGAACGCGCCCTCCGGCTCCGGGCACACCACGCCGTCGATCTCGTTGAGCATCCGCACGATGGTGCGCCGGCGCCGGTCGAAGGCGACCTTCATCTCCTCGACGGCCGTCAGGTCACCGGAGACGGCGGCGATCGCGGCGGCCTGCGCCACGTTCGAGACGTTGGAGGTGGCGTGCGACTGGAGGTTGGTCGCGGCCTTGACCACATCCTTCGGGCCGATGATCCATCCCACGCGCCAGCCGGTCATCGCGTAGGTCTTGGCCACGCCGTTGACGACGATGCACTTGTCCCGCAGCTCCGGCACGAGTACCGGCAGCGAGGAGCTCTGTCCTTCGGCGCCGGCGCGCGCGGCGGCGTCGCCGTAGACCAGGTGTTCGTAGATCTCGTCGGTCAGCACCCACAGGCCGTGCTCGGCGGCCCAGCGGCCGATCGCCTCGACCTGCTCGCGCGAGTACACCGCACCTGTCGGGTTGGACGGGGAGACGAACAGCACGACCTTGGTCCGGTCCGTACGAGCGGCCTCCAGCTGCTCGACGCTGACCCGGTAGCCGGTCGTCTCGTCGGCGACGACCTCCACCGGCACGCCGCCGGCGAGGCGGATCGACTCGGGGTAGGTGGTCCAGTACGGGGCGGGGACGATGACCTCGTCGCCCGGGTCGAGGATCGCGGCGAAGGCTTCGTAGATCGCCTGCTTCCCGCCGTTGGTGACCAGGATCTGCGCGGGGTCGACCTCGTAGCCGGAGTCGCGCAGCGTCTTGGCGGCGATGGCGGCCTTGAGCTCGGGCAGACCGCCGGCGGGGGTGTAGCGGTGGTACTTGGGGTTGCGGCAGGCCTCGACCGCAGCCTCGACGATGTAGTCGGGCGTGGGGAAGTCGGGCTCACCGGCGCCGAAGCCGATCACAGGGCGGCCGGCCGCCTTGAGGGCCTTGGCCTTGGCATCGACGGCGAGGGTCGCGGACTCGGAGATCGCGCCGATACGGGCCGACACCCGTCGGTCGCGTGTGGACTGTGCGGGAGGAGTTGCAGCGGTCATACCTGCATCGTCCCAGACCGGAATCCGAAGTCGCATATGAGTTCCGCGGGCGGGCGGATCGCTCCCCGGATGAGGTGAGCCAAGAGGCCCGACCCCGTTCCTGTTCGACGCTGGGCCGCAGAACACGTACACTCATGCGTCGTTGGCCCTGAGGGGCCGCATCACCCCCGCACACACCGTGCACCCGGGCGGATGCGGTACGTTGGGGGAAACACAAAGGGTCGTAGCTCAATTGGTAGAGCACTGGTCTCCAAAACCAGCGGTTGGGGGTTCAAGTCCCTCCGGCCCTGCTACACGCATCTTCGCCAGGATGTGTGCGCAAAAGTACGTACTGCAATGCATCGCCGTGCGGCCGGGCCGGGCGCGCACGGCCACGACCCGGATTCAGGTGAGGACGAGTGACGGAAGCCCTTGGCTCCACCGCGACGCCTGAGAGCGGTCGTCCCGAGGACGAGGTGGCGGCCAAGAAGGGCCGTCGCGGAGGCAAGCGAGGCAAGAAGGGCCCGCTGGCCCGGCTCGCGCTCTTCTACCGCCAGATCGTCGCCGAGCTGCGGAAGGTCGTCTGGCCGACGCGCAGCCAGCTCACGACGTACACCACCGTGGTGATTGTCTTCGTTGTCATCATGATCGGCCTTGTGACCGTGATTGACTGGGGATTCTCCGAGGCCGTCAAGTACGTCTTCGGATAGTCCTACGGTCCCGCGGAGGGCGCCCCGTGCGGCGCCCCTTCGCCAGTTCCACCCCTTGAAGCCAGGAAGAAGCAGCCACCGTGTCTGACCCGAACCTGAACGACGCCATCGAGCCCGTCGAGGGCGAAGAGGCTGCGGCGACGGCCGACTCGGCCGAGGCTGCACCGGAGACGGTCGACGACGACACCGCGCTCGACATCGTCGAGGCGGCCGACGAGGTCGACCGGACCGAGGCCGCCGACGCCGAAGCGGGCGTACCGGCCGAGGAAGCCGCGCTGCGTGTCGAGGATGAGGCTGCGGCCGAGGCGGAGGAGACTCCGGTCGACCCGGTCGAGGCCCTTCGCGAGGAGCTGCGCAGCCTCCCCGGCGAGTGGTACGTGATCCACACCTACGCGGGCTACGAGAACCGCGTGAAGACCAACCTCGAGCAGCGTGCCGTCTCGCTGAACGTGGAGGACTACATCTTCCAGGCCGAGGTGCCGCAGGAAGAGGTCGTCCAGATCAAGAACGGCGACCGCCGTACCGTCCGCCAGAACAAGCTCCCCGGCTATGTGCTGGTGCGCATGGACCTGACGAACGAGTCCTGGGGCGTCGTGCGCAACACGCCCGGCGTCACCGGCTTCGTCGGCAACGCCTACGACCCGTACCCGCTGACCCTGGACGAGATCGTCAAGATGCTCGCTCCGGAGGCCGAGGCCAAGGCTGCCAAGGCCGCCGCCGAAGAGGCCGGCCTGCCGGCGCCCAGCCGCAAGGTCGAGGTCCAGGTGCTGGACTTCGAGGTCGGCGACTCGGTCACGGTCACCGACGGCCCGTTCGCGACCCTGCAGGCGACGATCAACGAGATCAACGCCGACTCGAAGAAGGTCAAGGGCCTCGTCGAGATCTTCGGTCGCGAGACCCCGGTCGAGCTGAGCTTCGACCAGATCCAGAAGAACTGATCGACTCCATACGTCCGGGCAGGTCAGGCCTCTCACGCTGGGGGACTGACCTGCCCGGTTTTCGGCCGCACAGCCCTAACCGCTATCGTTGTGCGGTATGCCTCCGTCCGGAGCAACGGACCGGAGCGCGAAACAACTCTCATTAGGACCCGGAGAGAGCATGCCTCCCAAGAAGAAGAAGAAGGTCACGGGGCTGATCAAGCTCCAGATCCAGGCCGGCGCCGCGAACCCGGCTCCGCCGGTCGGCCCCGCGCTGGGCCAGCACGGCGTCAACATCATGGAGTTCTGCAAGGCCTACAACGCCGCGACCGAGTCGCAGCGAGGCATGGTCGTGCCGGTGGAGATCACGGTCTACGAGGACCGATCCTTCACCTTCATCACCAAGACTCCGCCGGCCGCGAAGCTGATCCTCAAGGCCGCGGGCGTGGAGAAGGGCTCCGGCGAGCCGCACAAGACCAAGGTCGCCAAGATCACCCGCGACCAGGTCCGCGAGATCGCCACCACCAAGATGCCCGACCTGAACGCCAACGACCTGGACGCCGCCGAGAAGATCATCGCCGGCACCGCCCGCTCCATGGGCGTCACGGTCGAGGGCTGATTCCACCCCCCGTAGCACCAGCTGTGGAAGGGCCTGCTCGGCCCGCACCACAACTCCGACACAACGCAGGAGTAGCAGTGAGCAAGCGCAGCAAGACTCTCCGCGCTGCGGACGCCAAGGTCGACCGGGAGCGTGCGTACGCCCCGCTCGAGGCCGTCCGTCTGGCGAAGGAGACCTCCACCACCAAGTTCGACGCGACCGTCGAGGTTGCCTTCCGCCTGGGTGTCGACCCGCGCAAGGCCGACCAGATGGTCCGTGGCACCGTGAACCTTCCGCACGGCACCGGTAAGACCGCCCGGGTCCTGGTCTTCGCGACCGGTGACCGTGCCGAGGCCGCGCGTGCCGCGGGCGCCGACATCGTCGGCGCCGACGAGCTGATCGACGAGGTCTCCAAGGGCCGTCTGGACTTCGACGCCGTCGTCGCCACCCCGGACCTCATGGGCAAGGTCGGCCGCCTGGGCCGCGTGCTCGGTCCCCGTGGCCTGATGCCGAACCCGAAGACCGGCACGGTCACCCCGGATGTCGCCAAGGCCGTCAGCGACATCAAGGGCGGCAAGATCGAGTTCCGTGTCGACAAGCACGCGAACCTGCACTTCATCATCGGCAAGGTCTCCTTCGACGAGACCAAGCTGGTGGAGAACTACGGCGCGGCGCTGGAGGAGGTCCTCCGCCTGAAGCCGTCCGCCGCGAAGGGCCGCTACATCAAGAAGGCCACCATCACCACCACGATGGGCCCCGGCATCCCGGTGGACGCCAACCGCACGCGCAACCTCCTCGTCGAGGAGGACGCTGTCGCCGTCTGATCCGGACAGCGATAGCGCTCGCAGGCGCTGGGCCCCGTACCTCCTCGAGAGGTGCGGGGCCCTTCCTGTCTGGGGGCAGGCCGCGCCGCTGATCGATTTGCATGCGCGCAAGGGGTGGCCGTACTCTCTTGCGGTAGCCAAAGACCGCTGGTCGTTGCTGTGTGCCTGATCGGTACGCGGTGGCCGAAGGATCCGCGACGCGGACGGCCGGTGCAGGCGAATGAGGATGAATCTCCCGCAGGGGCCCTGGTGGGTCCATGCGGTCGAGTCACGCCCCGTGCGCCTGCATCGGGGCGTTTCGTTTTGGGACGAGTCTCCTTCTTTGCGTGCCCGATCCGGGCGGTTAGGCGACGCGAGGCTGATCGGAAGGTCAGTCGAGGATCATCACCCGGAAGGAGGCCGAGGCTCATGGCGAGGCCCGACAAGGTCGCAGCCGTCGAGGAGATCACGGACAAGTTCCGTAACTCCAACGCCGCTGTCGTGACCGCGTACACCGGTCTTACCGTCGCACAGCTCAAGCAGCTGCGCCGTTCGCTCGGTGAGAACGCTCAGTACCGTGTGGTGAAGAACACGCTGACCAAGATCGCGGCCAAGGAGGCCGGGATCGCTGTGCTCGACGAACACCTCGTGGGTTCGTCGGCCGTCGCCTTTGTGACCGGTGACCCGGTCGAGGCGGCGAAGGGTCTCCGTGACTTCGCCAAGGAGAACCCTGCGCTCGTCATCAAGGGCGGCGTCTTCGAAGGCAAGGCGCTGTCCGCTGACGACATCAAGAAGCTCGCGGACCTCGAGTCCCGCGAGGTGCTGCTCGCCAAGCTGGCGGGTGCCATGAAGGCCAAGCAGTCCCAGGCTGCCGCGGTCTTCCAGGCCCTGCCCTCGAAGCTCGTCCGCACCGTGGACGCGCTGCGTGCCAAGCAGGCCGAGCAGGGCGGTGCCGGCGAGCCGGCTCCCGCCGAGAGCGCGGAGTAATCACTCCCGCTCTCCAGCGGGCCGACTACGAAGTAACGCCGCAAGGCGCACGCCCGCCCAACAGAACGCAGTACATCCGGCACCAGCCGAATTAGTGGAAGGACCGCCATCATGGCGAAGCTCAGCCAGGAAGACCTGCTTGCGCAGTTCGAGGAGATGACCCTCATCGAGCTCTCCGAGTTCGTGAAGGCCTTCGAGGAGAAGTTCGACGTCACCGCCGCCGCTCCGGTCGCCGTTGCCGCCGCCGGTGCCCCGGGCGCCCCGGCCGAGGCCGCTGCCGAGGAGAAGGACGAGTTCGACGTCGTCCTCACCGGTGCGGGCGACAAGAAGATCCAGGTCATCAAGGTCGTGCGGGAGCTGACCTCGCTGGGCCTGAAGGAGGCCAAGGACCTGGTCGACGGCACCCCGAAGCCGGTCCTGGAGAAGGTCAACAAGGAGCAGGCCGACAAGGCCGCCGAGGCCCTCAAGGGTGCCGGCGCCTCTGTCGAGGTCAAGTGACCCTTTCGAGTCATCTGACTCGGTTGTGCCGAGGGCGATCACCCGTACGGGTGATCGCCCTCGGGCGTTCCCGCACCGGGTGCTGGGCCCGCGGCGCAGTGGCGGGTATGGTGATCTTCGTTGCCTGGCCTGCGGGCCCCTGGGAAGCCACACATGCCAGGCGCAGATTCGCAGGGTCCGAGGGTAGAGGCCTTGACGAACGGCAAGCAGCGCGCAATTCTCAGGACGCGTCGTCACACCGATCCAAGATCCGAGGCATGGATCGCAGACGAAGAGGGAATCCTTGCGGCAGGCGTCGACAACGTGGAACAACAACGAGGGGCACACCCCTCCCGGAGGGATCGTGCCACTCGGCCGGTCTCCGGAATTCTGCTCTGGACATCAGTGGGCCATGTGGCTACACTGACCCTTTGCGCTGCCTGTTAGCTGCTCCCTGCCCGTCACCAGGGGCATGCCCATGTTCGAACATTACTGAACGAACTTCCCTGACCAGGGATTTCTACCCGTGTGTTCGGCTGGGACCGGTACGCGCGTAGTGAGTCCGAGCCCTCGGAAGGACCCCCTCTTGGCCGCCTCGCGCAACGCCTCGACTGCCAATACGAACAACGGTGCCAGCACAGCCCCGCTGCGCATCTCCTTTGCGAAGATCAAGGAGCCCCTCGAGGTTCCGAACCTCCTTGCGCTGCAAACCGAGAGCTTTGACTGGCTGCTCGGCAACGCTGCCTGGAAGGCTCGCGTCGAGGCGGCCCTGGAGCGTGGAGAGGACGTCCCCACCAAGTCCGGTCTGGAAGAGATCTTCGAAGAGATCTCCCCGATCGAGGACTTCTCCGGGTCGATGTCGCTCACGTTCCGCGACCACCGCTTCGAGCCTCCGAAGAACTCCATTGACGAGTGCAAGGAGCGCGATTTCACCTACGCGGCTCCGCTGTTCGTCACCGCGGAATTCACCAACAACGAGACCGGTGAGATCAAGTCTCAGACGGTCTTCATGGGTGACTTCCCGCTCATGACCAACAAGGGCACCTTCGTCATCAACGGCACCGAGCGTGTCGTGGTGTCCCAGCTGGTCCGCTCGCCCGGCGTCTACTTCGACAGCTCCATCGACAAGACGTCCGACAAGGACATCTTCTCCGCCAAGATCATTCCGTCTCGCGGTGCCTGGCTGGAGATGGAGATCGACAAGCGCGACATGGTCGGTGTCCGTATCGACCGCAAGCGCAAGCAGTCCGTGACCGTCCTCCTCAAGGCGCTCGGCTGGACCAACGAGCAGATCCTGGAGGAGTTCGGCGAGTACGAGTCCATGCGCGCCACCCTGGAGAAGGACCACACCCAGGGCCAGGACGATGCGCTGCTGGACATCTACCGCAAGCTGCGTCCGGGCGAGCCGCCGACCCGTGAGGCCGCCCAGACCCTGCTGGAGAACCTCTACTTCAACCCCAAGCGCTACGACCTCGCCAAGGTCGGCCGCTACAAGCTGAACAAGAAGCTCGGCGGGGACCAGCCGCTCGACGCCGGTGTGCTCACCGTCGACGACGTGATCGCCACCATCAAGTACCTGGTCAAGCTGCACGCCGGCGAGACCGAGGCGGTCGGCGCCAGCGGCCAGTCGATCGTGGTCGAGACCGATGACATCGACCACTTCGGCAACCGCCGGCTGCGCAACGTCGGCGAGCTCATCCAGAACCAGGTCCGTACCGGCCTGGCCCGGATGGAGCGCGTCGTCCGTGAGCGGATGACCACCCAGGACGTCGAGGCGATCACGCCGCAGACCCTGATCAACATCCGGCCGGTCGTCGCCTCCATCAAGGAGTTCTTCGGCACCAGCCAGCTGTCCCAGTTCATGGACCAGACCAACCCGCTGTCGGGTCTGACCCACAAGCGCCGTCTGTCTGCGCTGGGTCCGGGCGGTCTGTCCCGTGAGCGGGCGGGCTTCGAGGTCCGTGACGTGCACCCGTCGCACTACGGCCGCATGTGCCCGATCGAGACGCCTGAGGGCCCGAACATCGGTCTGATCGGCTCGCTCGCGACGTACGGCCGGGTCAACGCGTTCGGCTTCGTCGAGACCCCGTACCGCAAGGTCGAGAACGGCCTGGTCACCGAAGAGGTGCACTTCCTCACCGCGGACGAGGAAGACCGCTTCGTCATCGCCCAGGCCAACGCGCCGCTGACGGACGACAACCACTTCGCCGAGGACCGCGTCCTGGTCCGCCGCCGTGGCGGTGAGGTCGACTACGTCGCCGGCGACGAGGTGGACTACATGGACGTCTCGCCGCGCCAGATGGTGTCGGTCGCGACCGCCATGATCCCCTTCCTCGAGCACGACGACGCCAACCGCGCGCTCATGGGCTCGAACATGATGCGCCAGGCCGTGCCGCTCATCCAGGCCGAGTCGCCGCTGGTCGGCACCGGCATGGAGTACCGCTCCGCGGTGGACGCCGGCGATGTCATCCGGGCCGAGAAGGCCGGTGTGGTCCAGGAGGTCTCCGCGGACTACATCACCGTCGCCAACGACGACGCCACGTACACCACCTACCGGGTGGCGAAGTTCAGCCGCTCCAACCAGGGCACCTCCTTCAACCAGAAGGTGATCGTGGACGAGGGCGCGCGGGTCGTCGAGGGCCAGGTCCTCGCCGACGGTCCGTCCACCCAGAACGGTGAGATGGCGCTGGGCAAGAACCTGCTCGTGGCGTTCATGCCGTGGGAGGGCCACAACTACGAGGACGCGATCATCCTCAGCCAGCGCCTGGTGCAGGACGACGTCCTCTCCTCGATCCACATCGAGGAGCACGAGGTCGACGCCCGTGACACCAAGCTCGGCCCCGAGGAGATCACCCGGGACATCCCGAACGTCTCCGAGGAGGTCCTCGCCGACCTCGACGAGCGCGGCATCATCCGCATCGGTGCCGAGGTCGTCGCGGGCGACATCCTCGTCGGCAAGGTCACCCCGAAGGGTGAGACCGAGCTGACCCCCGAGGAGCGCCTGCTCCGCGCGATCTTCGGTGAGAAGGCCCGTGAGGTCCGTGACACCTCGCTGAAGGTGCCGCACGGCGAGACCGGCAAGGTCATCGGCGTCCGCGTCTTCGACCGCGAGGAGGGCGACGAGCTGCCGCCGGGCGTGAACCAGCTGGTCCGCGTCTACGTGGCGCAGAAGCGCAAGATCACCGACGGTGACAAGCTCGCCGGCCGCCACGGCAACAAGGGCGTCATCTCCAAGATCCTGCCGGTCGAGGACATGCCGTTCCTGGAGGACGGCACCCCGGTCGACATCATCCTCAACCCGCTCGGTGTCCCGTCCCGGATGAACCCGGGACAGGTCCTCGAGATCCACCTGGGCTGGCTCGCCTCCCAGGGCTGGAAGGTCGAGGGTGATGCAGACTGGATGAAGCGCCTCCAGGCGATCGGCGCCGACGAGGTCGCCCCGGGCACCAACGTCGCCACCCCGGTGTTCGACGGCGCCCGCGAGGACGAGATCGCCGGCCTCTTCGAGGCGACGGTCCCCAACCGCGACGGCGACCGGCTGGTGCTGCCGTCCGGTAAGGCGCGGCTGTTCGACGGCCGCTCCGGTGAGCCGTTCCCGGACCCGATCTCGGTCGGCTACATGTACATCCTCAAGCTGCACCACCTGGTGGACGACAAGCTGCACGCCCGCTCCACCGGTCCGTACTCGATGATCACCCAGCAGCCGCTGGGCGGTAAGGCTCAGTTCGGTGGCCAGCGCTTCGGCGAGATGGAGGTGTGGGCGCTGGAGGCTTACGGCGCCGCGTACGCCCTCCAGGAGCTGCTGACCATCAAGTCCGACGACGTCACCGGCCGTGTGAAGGTCTACGAGGCGATCGTCAAGGGCGAGAACATCCCCGAGCCCGGCATCCCCGAGTCCTTCAAGGTGCTCATCAAGGAGATGCAGTCCCTGTGCCTCAACGTGGAGGTGCTGTCCAGTGACGGCATGTCCATCGAGATGCGTGACACCGACGAGGACGTCTTCCGCGCCGCGGAAGAGCTCGGTATCGACCTGTCCCGGCGTGAGCCGAGCAGCGTTGAAGAGGTCTGACGGGTCTGGCCGGGGCCGTGTGAACCACGGCCCCGGCTAACCCCGGACCCCGACAGACCTGATAAAGCGCCCCTCATCTCGCTGACGCGAGGGGCACGACCCCCGAAAGAGGGATTGACGACAAGTGCTCGACGTCAACTTCTTCGACGAGCTGCGGATCGGTCTCGCCACTGCTGACGACATCCGTCAGTGGTCCCACGGCGAGGTCAAGAAGCCGGAGACCATCAACTACCGCACCCTCAAGCCCGAAAAGGACGGCCTCTTCTGCGAGAAGATCTTCGGCCCGACCCGGGACTGGGAGTGCTACTGCGGCAAGTACAAGCGCGTCCGCTTCAAGGGCATCATCTGTGAGCGCTGCGGTGTCGAGGTCACCCGCGCCAAGGTGCGCCGTGAGCGGATGGGACACATCGAGCTGGCCGCACCCGTGACCCACATCTGGTACTTCAAGGGCGTTCCGTCGCGGCTGGGCTACCTGCTCGACCTCGCCCCGAAGGACCTGGAGAAGGTCATCTACTTCGCCGCCTACATGATCACGTGGGTGGACGAGGAGCGCCGTACGCACGACCTGCCGTCGCTGGAGGCCCATGTCTCCGTCGAGCGCCAGCAGATCGAGCAGCGCCGCGACGCCGACCTGGAGGCCCGCGCCAAGAAGCTCGAGGCCGACCTGGCCGAGCTCGAGGCCGAGGGCGCCAAGGCCGACGCGCGCCGCAAGGTGCGTGAGGGTGCCGAGCGGGAGATGAAGCAGCTGCGTGACCGTGCGCAGCGCGAGCTCGACCGGCTCGACGAGGTGTGGAACCGGTTCAAGAACCTCAAGGTCCAGGACCTGGAGGGCGACGAGCTGCTCTACCGCGAGCTGCGCGACCGCTTCGGCACCTACTTCGACGGTTCGATGGGTGCGGCTGCTCTGCAGAAGCGCCTGGAGACCTTCAACCTCGAGGAAGAGGCCGAGAAGCTCCGCGAGATCATCCGCACCGGCAAGGGCCAGAAGAAGACCCGTGCCCTGAAGCGGCTCAAGGTCGTCTCCGCGTTCCTGCAGACGTCCAACAGCCCCAAGGGCATGGTGCTGGACTGCGTCCCGGTGATCCCGCCGGACCTGCGTCCGATGGTGCAGCTGGACGGTGGCCGCTTCGCGACCTCCGACCTGAACGACCTGTACCGCCGCGTCATCAACCGCAACAACCGCCTCAAGCGTCTCCTTGACCTCGGTGCGCCCGAGATCATCGTGAACAACGAGAAGCGGATGCTGCAGGAGGCCGTCGACGCGCTGTTCGACAACGGCCGCCGCGGCCGCCCGGTCACAGGCCCCGGCAACCGCCCGCTGAAGTCCCTCAGCGACATGCTGAAGGGTAAGCAGGGCCGGTTCCGTCAGAACCTGCTCGGTAAGCGTGTCGACTACTCGGCCCGTTCCGTCATCGTCGTCGGCCCGCAGCTCAAGCTGCACCAGTGCGGCCTGCCGAAGGCCATGGCGCTGGAGCTCTTCAAGCCGTTCGTGATGAAGCGCCTGGTGGACCTCAACCACGCGCAGAACATCAAGTCGGCCAAGCGCATGGTCGAGCGCGGCCGTACGGTCGTGTACGACGTGCTGGAAGAGGTCATCGCCGAACACCCGGTGCTGCTGAACCGTGCACCGACGCTGCACCGTCTGGGCATCCAGGCCTTCGAGCCGCAGCTGGTCGAGGGCAAGGCCATTCAGATTCACCCGCTCGTCTGCACCGCGTTCAACGCGGACTTCGACGGTGACCAGATGGCCGTGCACCTGCCGCTGTCCGCGGAGGCCCAGGCCGAGGCTCGCATCCTGATGCTGTCCTCGAACAACATCCTCAAGCCGGCCGACGGCCGTCCGGTGACCATGCCGACCCAGGACATGGTGCTGGGCCTGTTCTTCCTGACCACCGACGAGGAGGAGCGGGACATCAAGGGTGAGGGCCGGTCCTTCTCCTCGGTCGCCGAGGCGATCATGGCGTTCGACGCCCGCGAGCTCTCGCTCCAGGCGAAGGTCGACATCCGCTTCCCGATCGGCACCGTCCCGCCGCGCGGCTGGACCCCGCCGGCGCCGGAGGAGGGCGAGCCCGAGTGGCAGCCCGGTGACAGCTTCACGCTGCGCACCACGCTGGGCCGTGCGCTGTTCAACGAGCTGCTGCCCGAGGACTACCCGTTCGTCGACTACTCGGTGGGCAAGAAGCAGCTCTCCGAGATCGTCAACGACCTCGCGGAGCGCTACCCGAAGGTCATCGTGGCGGCGACGCTCGACAACCTGAAGGCGGCCGGCTTCTACTGGGCCACCCGCTCCGGCGTCACCGTCGCGATCTCCGATGTCGTCGTGCCCGAGGCGAAGAAGGAGATCATCGCCGGCTACGAGGCGCAGGACGAGAAGGTCCAGAAGCAGTACGAGCGCGGTCTGATCACCAAGGACGAGCGCACGCAGGAGCTCATCGCGATCTGGACCAAGGCGACCAACGAGGTCGCCGAGGCGATGACCGTGAACTTCCCGAAGACCAACCCGATCTTCATGATGGTCAACTCGGGTGCTCGCGGAAACATGATGCAGATGCGTCAGATCGCGGGTATGCGAGGGCTTGTGTCCAACGCGAAGAACGAGACCATCCCGCGGCCCATTAAGGCGTCGTTCCGTGAGGGTCTGACCGTGCTGGAGTACTTCATCTCCACCCACGGTGCCCGTAAGGGTCTCGCCGACACCGCCCTGCGTACCGCCGACTCCGGTTACCTGACCCGTCGTCTGGTGGACGTCTCTCAGGACGTGATCATCCGCGAGGAGGACTGTGGCACCGACCGCGGTCTGAAGCTGGAGATCGCGGCCAGGGGCGCCGACGGCGTGCTGCGCAAGGCCGAGAACGTCGAGACCAGCGTGTACGCGCGCTGCCTCGCCGAGGACATCGTCGTCGACGGCAAGGTGTTGGCCCCGGCCGGTACCGACCTGGGCGACGTGCTCATCGACGAGCTCGTGCGGCACGGGGTCGAGACGGTCAAGACCCGCTCGGTCCTCACCTGTGAGTCGGCGGTGGGCACCTGCGCCATGTGCTACGGCCGTTCGCTGGCCACCGGCAAGCTGGTGGACATCGGTGAGGCCGTCGGCATCATCGCCGCCCAGTCCATCGGTGAGCCCGGTACCCAGCTGACGATGCGTACCTTCCACACCGGTGGTGTGGCCGGTGAGGACATCACGCAGGGTCTGCCGCGTGTCGTCGAGCTCTTCGAGGCCCGTACCCCGAAGGGTGTGGCCCCGATCAGCGAGGCGTCCGGCCGGGTCCGCATCGAGGAGACGGAGAAGACCAAGAAGGTCATCGTCACCCCCGACGACGGCTCCGACGAGACCTCGTACGCGGTCTCCAAGCGAGCCCGTCTGCTGGTGGGCGAGGGCGACCACGTCGAGGTCGGCCAGCCGCTGACCGTGGGTGCCGTCAACCCGCACGACGTGCTGCGCATCCTCGGCCAGCGGGCTGTCCAGGTCCACCTGGTCGGCGAGGTCCAGAAGGTCTACAACTCGCAGGGTGTGTCGATCCACGACAAGCACATCGAGATCATCATCCGGCAGATGCTGCGCCGGGTGACGATCATCGAGTCCGGCGACGCCGAGCTGCTGCCGGGCGAGCTCGTGGAGCGCTCGCGCTTCGAGGCCGAGAACCGTCGTGTGGTTCAGGAAGGCGGCCACCCGGCCTCCGGCCGTCCGCAGCTGATGGGTATCACCAAGGCCTCGCTGGCGACCGAGTCCTGGCTGTCGGCGGCGTCCTTCCAGGAGACGACCCGGGTGCTCACCGACGCGGCGATCAACGCCAAGTCGGACTCCCTGATCGGCCTCAAGGAGAACGTGATCATCGGTAAACTCATCCCGGCCGGTACGGGCCTGTCCCGCTACCGCAACATCCGGGTCGAGCCGACCGAGGAGGCGAAGGCCGCGATGTACTCGGCCGTCGGTTACGACGACATCGACTACTCGCCCTTCGGCACGGGCTCCGGCCAGGCGGTTCCGCTGGAGGACTACGACTACGGCCCGTACAACCAGTAAGGCGTACGTCTGACGAGGGCGGTCACCCCGCGAGGGGTGGCCGCCCTTCGGCGTGACCGGGGCTCAGCGCTGCGACCGGGGGCAGGGCTGGAGGTGTCCGCCGATGTGCGTGCAGATCGCCGAGTTCGGTGGCGGCCGCCATGCAGCCCCCGCTCCTCGACACGGCGGTCCATGTCCGGAGAACGCGGTTCGCACAGCCCCGGGACGGCTGAATCGCCGCCCCCCCCCGGTATCGCGTGACGGGGGTGTGATGACCGGCGTGTCGAGATGCACGGCATTTGTTTTGACCGGACTCGATGAGGTAGGTACGCTCAGACCTTGTGCCTGGGGTGTGCCCGGGTTCTCGTGCGTGCAGTTGTCCGCACGGGATACCGAGGCCGAATCGCCGACCACATACACACATTCCGCCTTGCGGGGACGTATGGGGTTTGCGACACACCCGACCGCGTGGGTCGGAGCAAGCCCCAGGTTAGCTTTACCGAGACTGGCACACAGAAACCGGAGATACGGTGCCTACGATCCAGCAGCTGGTCCGCAAGGGCCGGCAGGACAAGGTCGAGAAGAACAAGACGCCCGCACTCGAGGGTTCCCCTCAGCGCCGCGGCGTCTGCACGCGCGTGTTCACGACCACCCCGAAGAAGCCGAACTCGGCCCTGCGTAAGGTCGCGCGTGTGCGTCTGACCAGCGGGATCGAGGTCACCGCGTACATTCCGGGTGAGGGACACAACCTGCAGGAGCACTCCATCGTGCTCGTGCGCGGTGGCCGTGTGAAGGACCTGCCGGGTGTTCGCTACAAGATCATCCGTGGCTCGCTCGACACCCAGGGTGTCAAGAACCGCAAGCAGGCCCGCAGCCGTTACGGCGCCAAGAAGGAGAAGTAAGCATGCCTCGTAAGGGCCCCGCCCCGAAGCGCCCGGTCATCGTCGACCCGGTCTACGGCTCTCCTCTGGTCACCTCGCTCATCAACAAGGTGCTGCTGAACGGCAAGCGCTCCACCGCCGAGCGCATCGTCTACGGCGCCATGGAGGGCCTGCGCGAGAAGACCGGCAACGACCCGGTCATCACGCTCAAGCGCGCCCTGGAGAACGTGAAGCCGACCCTCGAGGTCCGCTCCCGTCGTGTTGGTGGCGCCACCTACCAGGTGCCGGTCGAGGTCCGCCCCGGCCGCTCCTCCACCCTCGCGCTGCGCTGGCTCGTGGGCTACTCCCGCGCCCGTCGCGAGAAGACCATGACCGAGCGCCTGATGAACGAGCTGCTGGACGCCAGCAACGGTCTGGGCGCCTCCGTCAAGCGCCGCGAGGACACCCACAAGATGGCCGAGTCCAACAAGGCCTTCGCGCACTACCGCTGGTAGTCGCTACCCCCATCGAGATCCGAGAGAAGACTGAGCCACATGGCCACCACTTCACTTGACCTGGCCAGGGTCCGCAACATCGGGATCATGGCCCACATCGACGCGGGCAAGACGACCACCACCGAGCGGATCCTGTACTACACCGGCGTCTCCTACAAGATCGGTGAGGTCCACGACGGCGCCGCCACGATGGACTGGATGGAGCAGGAGCAGGAGCGCGGCATCACGATCACGTCGGCCGCGACGACCTGTCACTGGCCGCTCGAAAACGTCGATCACACCATCAACATCATCGACACCCCCGGCCACGTGGACTTCACCGTCGAGGTGGAGCGCAACCTCCGTGTCCTCGACGGAGCCATCACCGTCTTCGATGGTGTGGCCGGTGTCGAGCCGCAGTCCGAGACGGTGTGGCGCCAGGCCAACCGCTATGGCGTGCCCCGCATCTGCTTCGTCAACAAGCTCGACCGCACCGGTGCCGAGTTCCACCGCTGCGTCGACATGATCGACAGCCGCCTCGGTGCCGTGCCGCTGGTCATGCAGCTGCCGATCGGTGCCGAGGCAGACTTCAAGGGCGTCGTGGACCTGGTCCGCATGAAGGCGCTCGTGTGGTCTGCCGACACCGCGCTCGGTGAGGCGTACGACGTCGTCGACATCCCCGACACGCACGTCGAGGCGGCCGACGAGTGGCGCGGCAAGCTCCTCGAGACCGTCGCCGAGAACGACGACGAGATGATGGAGCTGTACCTCGAGGGCCAGGAGCCCAGCGAGGAGCAGCTCTATGCGGCGATCCGCCGTATCACCCTCGCCTCGACCGGCAGGACCGGCACGACGGTCACGCCGGTGTTCTGCGGTACGGCGTTCAAGAACAAGGGCGTTCAGCCCCTGCTCGACGCGGTCGTGCGCTACCTGCCGTCGCCGATCGACATCGATGCGATCGAGGGTCAGGCCGTCAACGACCCCGACGAGACCATCAAGCGCAGGCCGTCGGAGGACGAGCCGCTGGCAGCGCTGGCATTCAAGATCGCGAGCGACCCGCACCTGGGCAAGCTCACCTTCATCCGTGTCTACTCCGGCCGCCTGAGCTCCGGCGACCAGGTGCAGAACTCGGTGAAGGGCCGCAAGGAGCGCATCGGCAAGATCTACCGGATGCACGCGAACAAGCGTACGGAGATCGACTCGGTGGGTGCCGGTGACATCGTCGCCGTCATGGGTCTGAAGCAGACCACCACGGGTGAGACCCTCTGCGACCCGGCGAACCCGGTGATCCTGGAGTCGATGGAATTCCCGGCCCCGGTCATCGAGGTCGCCATCGAGCCGAAGTCGAAGGGCGACCAGGAGAAGCTGGGCACTGCCATCCAGCGCCTCGCCGAGGAGGACCCGTCCTTCCGGGTCAAGACAGACGAGGAGACCGGCCAGACCATCATCGCCGGCATGGGCGAGCTCCACCTGGACATCCTGGTGGACCGCATGCGCCGCGAGTTCAAGGTCGAGGCCAACGTCGGCAAGCCGCAGGTCGCGTACCGCGAGACCCTGCGCAAGCCGGTCGAGAAGCACGAGTACACGCACAAGAAGCAGACCGGTGGTTCCGGTCAGTTCGGTCGCGTCATCATCGCGCTCGAGCCGCTCGAGGGCGACGGATACGAGTTCGTCAACGAGGTCACCGGTGGCCGTATCCCGAAGGAATACATTCCTTCCGTGGACGCGGGCTGCCAGGAGGCCATGGAGTTCGGTGTGCTGGCCGGCTACCCGCTGACCGGCGTCCGGGTCCGGCTTCTCGACGGTGCGTACCACGAGGTCGACTCCTCCGAGATGGCCTTCAAGATCGCCGGTTCGATGGCCTTCAAGGAGGCCGCCCGCAAGGCCAGCCCGGCCCTGCTCGAGCCGATGATGAAGGTCGAGGTCACCACGCCCGAGGACTACATGGGCGATGTGATCGGCGACATCAACTCCCGCCGTGGACAGATCCAGTCCATGGAGGACAGGTCCGGCGCCAAGCTGGTCACCGGCCTGGTTCCGCTGTCGGAGATGTTCGGCTACGTCGGCGACCTGCGCAGCAAGACGTCCGGCCGTGCCAGCTACTCCATGCAGTTCGACTCCTACGCCGAGGTTCCGAAGAACGTCGCCGAGGAGATCATCGCGAAGGCCAAGGGCGAGTAACACCTCGTTGCCCACCCATTAGGCTGGAGCAAAGGCATTGGGGCATTCCGTCGCAGACCGCTCACCGGTTCTGCGGCGGGCCCCACGGCCGGCCCGTAAGCGAATACGGCCAAGGGCGTCCCCCTCGGGGTCCTGGTCGTTTCGAAAAGACCACCTGAAGCCATCCGCAAAGCGCGGGTGGTGTACAGCACCAGTCCACAGGAGGACCCCCAGTGGCGAAGGCGAAGTTCGAGCGGACTAAGCCGCACGTCAACATCGGCACCATCGGTCACATTGACCACGGTAAGACCACTCTTACCGCGGCGATCACCCGAGTGCTGCACGAGGCGTACCCGGACCTGAACGAGGCCTCGGCCTTCGACCAGATCGACAAGGCTCCTGAGGAGCGCCAGCGCGGTATCACCATCTCCATCGCGCATGTCGAGTACCAGACCGAGTCGCGTCACTACGCCCACGTTGACTGCCCCGGTCACGCGGACTACATCAAGAACATGATCACCGGTGCGGCGCAGATGGACGGCGCCATCCTCGTGGTCGCCGCCACCGACGGCCCGATGCCGCAGACCAAGGAGCACGTGCTCCTGGCCCGCCAGGTCGGCGTTCCGTACATCGTTGTCGCCCTGAACAAGGCCGACATGGTGGACGACGAGGAGATCCTGGAGCTCGTCGAGCTCGAGGTCCGTGAGCTCCTGACCGAGTACGAGTTCCCGGGCGACGACGTTCCGGTCGTCCGCGTCTCCGCGCTCAAGGCCCTTGAGGGCGACAAGGAGTGGAGCGAGAAGCTCCTCGAGCTGATGAAGGCCGTCGACGAGAACATTCCGACCCCGGAGCGTGACGTCGACAAGCCGTTCCTCATGCCGATCGAGGACGTCTTCACCATCACCGGTCGCGGTACGGTCGTCACCGGCCGTATCGAGCGCGGTCTCCTCAAGGTCAACGAGGAGGTCGAGATCATCGGCATCAAGGAGCAGAAGACCAAGACCACGGTCACCGGCATCGAGATGTTCCGGAAGCTCCTCGACGAGGGCCAGGCCGGTGAGAACGTCGGTCTGCTCCTCCGTGGCATCAAGCGCGAGGATGTCGAGCGCGGCCAGGTCATCATCAAGCCGGGCACCGTCACCCCGCACACCGAGTTCGAGGCCCAGGCCTACATCCTGTCGAAGGACGAGGGTGGCCGCCACACCCCGTTCTTCAACAACTACCGCCCGCAGTTCTACTTCCGTACGACTGACGTGACCGGTGTCGTGACCCTCCCCGAGGGCACCGAGATGGTCATGCCGGGCGACAACACCACCATGTCCGTCCAGCTGATCCAGCCGGTCGCCATGGAGGAGGGCCTGAAGTTCGCCATCCGTGAGGGTGGCCGGACCGTTGGCGCCGGCCAGGTCACCAAGATCGTCAAGTAATTGACGACCGGCTGACCCGGTAGCTCGACAGAGCGGCTGAGAGGAGCCCCGCCCCACCGTCAGGTGGGCGGGGCTCCCGCCTCATTCAGGCTCGGTTCGCCTCCGGGCTCCCCCTGGGGGTACCCCCAGCTACCGCTGGGGGTACCCCCACCCGGGCCGTCAGGCCCAGGGGGACTACCGCTGGGAGGTGCCCCGCTCCCATTCGACAGCCGCGCACCGTTTGGCTCGCTCGCCCCATCAGCCGGGGTGGCCCGCTTGACAGTTGGGGCCCGATTGGCCTTCGCCGTCCATCGTGTGGCACACTGTCCAGGTTGCTCGGTTGAGTGCCGATGCTGCGCGCCTCCCGCCGGGAGGACCGGAAGCGAGTCCCACAGTACTCGTCGCCTCTTATCAGAGGCGGAAGTACGGGAATCTTCCGGGAAGCGTCAGCGGGGCGCCGGCCAGGCACCCGGCGGGTTTCTCCCCCGCTCCAGCGGTCTTATGCCGCGCCCCCCGGCAGGGAATCTCTCTTTGGGAAACCTCTTGGTGGGGTTGCGACACGCCCGACCGCGTGGGTCGGAGGAGGCGCTGCTTTCACCACGAGGGCACGGCCTTCCGGGTCCCAGAGCGTTACGAGAGACAGGACTACGAAGTAGCCATGGCGGGACAGAAGATCCGCATCCGGCTCAAGGCCTACGACCACGAGGTCATCGACTCCTCGGCGAAGAAGATCGTCGAGACGGTGACGCGTACTGGTGCGTCGGTCGCGGGCCCGGTGCCGCTGCCCACTGAGAAGAACGTGTACTGCGTCATCAAGTCGCCGCACAAGTACAAGGACTCGCGCGAGCACTTCGAGATGCGTACCCACAAGCGCCTCATCGACATCCTCGACCCCACGCCGAAGACCGTCGACTCGCTGATGCGTCTCGACCTGCCGGCCGGCGTCGACATCGAGATCAAGCTCTGAGGTGACGCGCGAGATGGCTAAGCAGATCAAGGGCATCCTGGGCGAGAAGCTCGGCATGACTCAGGTCTGGGACGAGAACAACCGCGTCGTCCCGGTCACCGTCGTCAAGGCCGGCCCGAACGTCGTCACCCAGGTCCGCACCGCTGACAGCGACGGCTACGACGCCGTCCAGATCGCCTTCGGCGAGATCGACCCGCGCAAGGTGAACAAGCCCCTCAAGGGCCACTTCGCCAAGGCCGACGTCACCCCGCGCCGCCACCTGGTGGAGCTGCGTACCGCCGACGCCGGCGAGTACACGCTCGGCCAGGAGATCACCGCCGAGGTGTTCGAGGCCGGCGTCAAGGTCGACGTGACCGGCAAGAGCAAGGGCAAGGGCACCGCCGGTGTCATGAAGCGCCACGGCTTTGGTGGCCTCGGCGCCGGTCACGGCACGCAGCGCAAGCACCGCTCGCCCGGCTCCATCGGTGGCTGCGCCACCCCGGGCCGCGTGTTCAAGGGCCTGCGCATGGCCGGCCGCATGGGCAACGAGCGGGTCACCACCCAGAACCTGACCGTCCACGCCGTTGACGCGGAGAAGGGCCTGCTGCTCATCAAGGGCGCAGTTCCTGGTCCGAACGGCGGCCTCGTCCTGGTCCGTACCGCGGCCAAGGGGGCCTGAGGTAACCGATGAGCACCATTGACATCCTTTCGCCGGCGGGCGACAAGGCCGGGACCGTCGAGCTCCCCGCGGAGATCTTCGACGTGCAGGTCAGCATTCCGCTGATCCACCAGGTCGTTGTCGCGCAGCTGGCCGCTGCCCGCCAGGGCACGCACAAGACGAAGACCCGCGGCGAGGTCCGCGGCGGTGGCAAGAAGCCGTACCGCCAGAAGGGCACCGGTCGCGCCCGCCAGGGTTCGACCCGCGCGCCGCAGTTCGCCGGCGGTGGCACCGTGCACGGTCCCGTGCCGCGTGACTACTCGCAGCGCACCCCCAAGAAGATGAAGGCCGCCGCCCTGCGCGGTGCCCTCTCCGACCGGGCGCGCCACAACCGCATCCATGTCGTGACCGGCGTGGTCGAGGGCGAGATCTCCACCAAGGCCGCCAAGACCCTGTTCGGCAAGATCAGCGAGCGCAAGAACCTGCTGCTGGTCGCCGACCGGTCCGACGAGGCCGCGTGGCTCTCCGCCCGCAACCTGCCCCAGGTGCACATCCTGGAGCCGGGCCAGCTGAACACGTACGACGTGCTCGTCTCCGACGACGTGGTCTTCACCAAGGCCGCCTTCGAGAGCTTCGTGGCCGGTCGGGCCAAGGCTGCTGCGAAGTCTGCGGACGTCGCCTCCGAGGCCGAGCTCGAAGGGAGCAACGCCTGATGAGCGAGGGACCCGCCATCAACGCGACCGCGGTCACCAGCAAGACCTTCACGGACCCCCGTGACGTTCTGCTCAAGCCGGTGGTCTCGGAGAAGAGCTACGCGCTGCTGGACGAGAACAAGTACACGTTCATCGTCGACCCGCGCGCCAACAAGACCCAGATCAAGCAGGCCGTCGAGGCGGTCTTCTCGGTCAAGGTCACCGGGGTCAACACGATCAACCGGCAGGGCAAGCGCAAGCGCACCCGCACCGGTTACGGCAAGCGCGCCAACACCAAGCGCGCCATCGTGACCCTCGCCGAGGGCGACCGTATCGACATCTTCGGCGGCCCGGTCTCCTAACGGAGACAGGAGCCGTCCGATATCGGACGAGGACTGAGAAATGGGTATCCGCAAGTACAAGCCGACGACTCCGGGCCGTCGTGGCGCCAGCGTCGCCGACTTCGTCGAGATCACGCGGTCCGAGCCGGAGAAGTCGCTGGTCCGCCCGCTGCACAGCAAGGGCGGCCGTAACAACGCCGGTCGTGTGACCGTCCGCCACCAGGGTGGCGGCCACAAGCGCGCGTACCGCGTGATCGACTTCCGCCGTCACGACAAGGACGGCGTGCCGGCCAAGGTCGCGCACATCGAGTACGACCCGAACCGCACCGCGCGTATCGCCCTGCTGCACTACGCGGACGGCGAGAAGCGCTACATCCTGGCCCCGGCCAAGCTGAACCAGGGTGACCGGATTGAGAACGGCCCCGGGGCCGACATCAAGCCGGGCAACAACCTCCCGCTGCGCAACATCCCGGTGGGTACGACCCTGCACGCCATCGAGCTGCGGCCCGGCGGCGGTGCGAAGATCGCCCGCTCCGCCGGTTCCTCCGTGCAGCTGATGGCGAAGGAAGGCGCCTACGCCCACCTGCGTATGCCGTCCGGTGAGGTCCGGCTGGTCGACGTCCGCTGCCGCGCCACTGTTGGCGAGGTCGGCAACGCCGAGCAGTCGAACATCAACTGGGGCAAGGCCGGCCGTATGCGCTGGAAGGGCGTCCGCCCGACCGTCCGCGGTGTCGCCATGAACCCGGTTGACCACCCGCACGGTGGTGGTGAGGGCAAGACCTCCGGTGGTCGCCACCCGGTCTCCCCGTGGGGTCAGAAGGAAGGGCGTACGCGTCGGCCGAAGAAGGCCAGCAACAAGCTCATCGTCCGCCGCCGCAAGGCCGGCAAGAAGCGCTAGGAGCAGGTCAGATGCCGCGCAGTCTCAAGAAGGGGCCTTTCGTCGACGACCACCTCATCAAGAAGGTGGAAACACAGAACGACGCAGGCACCAAGAACGTCATCAAGACCTGGTCCCGCCGCTCGATGATCGTCCCGGCCATGCTCGGCCACACGATCGCGGTGCACGACGGCCGCAAGCACATCCCGGTGTTCGTCACCGAGTCGATGGTCGGCCACAAGCTCGGCGAGTTCGCGCCGACCCGCACCTTCCGCGGCCACGAGAAGGACGACCGCAAGTCGCGTCGTCGCTGATCTGCGGAACAAGCGAAGACTGATGACAGACACCGAAGGGACAACCATGGAAGCCAGGGCCCAGGCGCGGTACATCCGCGTCACGCCCATGAAGGCCCGCCGCGTGGTGGACCTCATCCGTGGCATGAATGCCACGGAGGCTCAGGCGGTCCTGCGATTCGCTCCGCAGGCCGCGAGCGTGCCGGTCGGCAAGGTGCTGGACAGCGCCATCGCCAACGCCGCGCACAACTACGACCACACCGACGTCGACAGCCTCTACATCTCCGAGGCCTACGTGGACGAGGGCCCGACCCTGAAGCGGTTCCGTCCGCGCGCCCAGGGCCGCGCCTACCGGATCCGCAAGCGGACCAGCCACATCACCGTGGTCGTCAGCAGCAAGGAAGGAACCCGGTAATGGGCCAGAAGGTTAACCCGCACGGGTTCCGGCTCGGCATCACCACGGACTTCAAGTCCCGCTGGTACGCCGACAAGCTCTACAAGGACTACGTCAAGGAAGACGTCGCCATCCGCCGGATGATGACGAAGGGCATGGAGCGTGCCGGTATCTCCAAGGTGGAGATCGAGCGCACCCGCGACCGTGTCCGCGTCGACATCCACACCGCCCGGCCGGGCATCGTCATCGGCCGTCGCGGCGCGGAGGCCGACCGCATCCGCGGCGAGCTGGAGAAGCTCACCGGCAAGCAGGTCCAGCTGAACATCCTCGAGGTCAAGAACCCCGAGACGGACGCTCAGCTGGTCGCGCAGGCCGTCGCCGAGCAGCTGTCCTCCCGCGTCTCCTTCCGTCGTGCCATGCGCAAGAGCATGCAGTCGACGATGAAGGCCGGCGCCAAGGGCATCAAGATCCAGTGTGGTGGCCGTCTCGGCGGCGCCGAGATGTCCCGCTCGGAGTTCTACCGCGAGGGCCGCGTGCCCCTGCACACGCTCCGCGCGAACGTCGACTACGGCTTCTTCGAGGCCAAGACGACCTTCGGCCGTATCGGCGTGAAGGTCTGGATCTACAAGGGCGACGTCAAGAACATCGCCGAGGTCCGCGCCGAGAACGCGGCCGCCCGTGCCGGCCAGCGGCCGGCCCGTGGTGGCAACGAGCGCCCGCGCCGCGGTGGCGAGCGCGGCGGCCGCGGCCGCAAGCCGCAGCAGCAGTCGGGTGCCGAGGCCCCCAAGGCCGAGGCCACCGCTGCCGCTCCGGCTGAGACCACCGGAACGGAGGCCTGACCGTCATGCTGATCCCCCGTAGGGTCAAGCACCGCAAGCAGCACCACCCCAAGCGCAAGGGCATGGCCAAGGGTGGCACCGAGCTTGCGTTCGGCGAGTACGGCATCCAGGCGGTGACCCCGGCGTATGTGACGAACCGCCAGATCGAGTCGGCACGTATCGCCATGACCCGCCACATCAAGCGTGGTGGCAAGGTCTGGATCAACATCTACCCGGACCGCCCGCTTACGAAGAAGCCGGCCGAAACCCGTATGGGTTCCGGTAAGGGTTCTCCGGAGTGGTGGGTCGCGAACGTCAAGCCCGGTCGGGTGATGTTCGAGCTGTCCTACCCGAACGAGAAGATTGCTCGCGAGGCGCTGACGCGCGCCGCGCACAAGCTTCCGATGAAGTGCCGGATCGTTCGGCGCGAGGCAGGTGAGTCGTGATGGCGGCCGGTACCAAGGCGACCGAGCTGCGCCAGCTGAACAACGAGGACCTCGTTGCCAAGCTGCGTGAGGCCAAGGAGGAGCTGTTCAACCTCCGCTTCCAGGCGGCGACCGGACAGCTCGAGAACCACGGCCGGCTGAAGGCCGTCCGCAAGGACATCGCCCGGATCTACACCCTGATGCGGGAGCGCGAGCTCGGCATCGAGACGGTGGAGAGCGCCTGATGAGCGAGAAGAATGTGACCGAGAACAAGCAGGAGCGCGGCTTCCGTAAGACCCGTGAGGGTCTGGTCGTCAGCGACAAGATGGACAAGACCGTCGTCGTCGCCGTCGAGGACCGCGTCAAGCACGCGCTGTACGGCAAGGTCATCCGCCGTACCAACAAGCTCAAGGCGCACGACGAGCAGAACGCCGCGGGTGTCGGCGACCGCGTCCTCCTCATGGAGACCCGGCCGCTGTCCGCGACCAAGCGCTGGCGCGTCGTCGAGATCCTCGAGAAGGCCAAGTAATTCCTTGAGGCCTCGCCTCAAGGACTAGTTCCGCCAGGCTCGGTGGGGAGCCGCAAGCAGCGGCTCCCCACCGGGAACCAGCAGACGATCAGGAGATAGACGTGATCCAGCAGGAGTCGCGACTGCGCGTCGCCGACAACACGGGCGCGAAGGAGATCCTTTGCATCCGTGTTCTCGGTGGCTCGGGTCGCCGCTACGCGGGCATCGGTGACGTCATCGTCGCCACCGTCAAGGACGCGATCCCCGGTGGCAACGTGAAGAAGGGCGACGTCGTCAAGGCGGTCGTCGTGCGCACCGTCAAGGAGCGCCGCCGCCCGGACGGCTCGTACATCCGCTTCGACGAGAACGCGGCCGTCATCCTCAAGGGCGATGGCGACCCCCGCGGCACCCGTATCTTCGGCCCTGTGGGCCGGGAGCTGCGCGAGAAGAAGTTCATGAAGATCATCTCCCTCGCGCCGGAGGTGCTGTAACCGATGAAGATCAAGAAGGGCGACCTGGTTCAGGTCATCACCGGCAAGGACAAGGGCAAGCAGGGCAAGGTCATTCAGGCCTTCCCCCGCGAGGAGCGTGTCCTGGTCGAGGGTGTCAACCGGGTCAAGAAGCACACCAAGGCCGGCCAGACCGCGCGCGGTTCGAAGACCGGCGGCATCGTGACCACCGAGGCCCCCATCCACGTCAGCAACGTTCAGCTGGTTGTGGAGAAGGAAGGCAAGAAGGTGGTCACCCGCGTCGGATACCGCTTTGACGAGGACGGCAACAAGATCCGCGTTGCCAAGCGGACCGGTGAGGACATCTGATGACTGCCACCACTGCGCCGCGTCTGAAGACGCGCTACCGCGAGGAAATCGCCGGCAAGCTGCGTGACGAGTTCAAGTACGAGAACGTCATGCAGATCCCGGGTCTGACCAAGATCGTGGTCAACATGGGTGTGGGCGACGCCGCCCGCGACTCCAAGCTGATCGAGGGCGCCATCCGCGACCTCGCCACGATCACCGGTCAGAAGCCGGCCGTCACCAAGGCCCGTAAGTCCATCGCGCAGTTCAAGCTGCGCGAGGGGCAGCCGATCGGTGCCCACGTCACCCTGCGCGGTGACCGGATGTGGGAGTTTCTGGACCGCCTGCTGTCGCTCGCGCTGCCGCGCATCCGCGACTTCCGTGGTCTGTCCCCCAAGCAGTTCGACGGCCGGGGTAACTACACCTTCGGTCTCACGGAGCAGGTCATGTTCCACGAGATCGACCAGGACAAGATCGACCGCGTCCGGGGTATGGACATCACCGTGGTGACCACGGCGACCAACGACGACGAGGGCCGGGCCCTGCTTCGTCACCTCGGCTTCCCGTTCAAGGAGGCGTGAGCCGTGGCGAAGAAGGCTCTGATTGCCAAGGCCGGCCGCAAGCCGAAGTTCGGTGTGCGCTCGTACACCCGCTGCCAGCGCTGCGGCCGACCGCACTCCGTCTACCGCAAGTTCGGCCTGTGCCGTGTGTGCCTTCGTGAGATGGCTCACCGCGGCGAGCTGCCGGGCGTGACCAAGAGCTCCTGGTAAGCCCACCCGTCTCCCACCACCGCCCTCAACGGGCGCCCTGGCGGGCGACGGAGTTGAACCTCGGGCTTTACCGGGCGCTCGGTGAGCAAATGGACGGCGGGCATCCCACCCGCCGCCCGCCACCGCCCTCAACGGGCGCCCTGGCGGGCGGCGGAGCCCTCTCCCTGATCTCTCCCGTAGAGTGGAGGGGTTGGGCGCCCGCCGCCCATGGCCGCCCGCGGGCCCAGCCCGCTGGAAGAAAACGACTACGCCGTAGGTCCCCGCGCCGCACCCGTCCCGACTCGATTCGGGGAGAGGGATGGCGCAGATAGGAAACCCCGGCGAGAGAGGCCAAAGGCCATCATGACCATGACCGATCCGATCGCAGACATGCTGACTCGTCTGCGAAACGCGAACTCGGCGTACCACGACACCGTCGTGATGCCGCACAGCAAGATCAAGTCGCATATCGCGGAGATCCTCCAGCAGGAGGGCTTCATCTCGGGCTACCGCTCTGAGGACGCCGAGGTCGGCAAGAACCTCGTCATCGACCTCAAGTTCGGTCCGAACCGTGAGCGCTCGATCGCCGGCATCAAGCGGATTTCGAAGCCGGGTCTGCGGGTCTACGCAAAGTCCACCAACCTGCCGAAGGTGCTCGGCGGCCTGGGCGTGGCGATCATCTCCACCTCCCACGGGCTCCTCACCGACAAGCAGGCCGCCAAGAAGGGTGTGGGCGGGGAAGTCCTCGCCTACGTCTGGTAATCGGGAACGGAGGAAAAGCAATGTCGCGTATCGGCAAGCTCCCCATCCCGGTTCCCGCCGGCGTGGACGTCACCATCGATGGCCGTACGGTCCAGGTGAAGGGCCCCAAGGGCGCCCTCTCCCACACCGTTGCCGCGCCCATCGAGATCGCGAAGGACGAGGACGGCACTCTCCGGGTGACCCGCCCGAACGATGAGAGCCGCAACAAGGCTCTGCACGGCCTGTCCCGGACGTTGGTGGCGAACATGATCACCGGCGTGACCCAGGGATACATCAAGAAGCTTGAGATCAGCGGTGTCGGCTACCGCGTCGCGGCGAAGGGCTCCAACCTGGAGTTCTCGCTCGGCTACAGCCACCCGATCCTGGTCGAGGCGCCAGAGGGCATCACCTTCAAGGTCGAGTCTCCGACCAAGTTCAGCGTCGAGGGCATCGACAAGCAGAAGGTCGGCGAGGTCGCCGCGAACATCCGCAAGCTGCGGAAGCCCGACCCGTACAAGGCCAAGGGCGTCAAGTACGAGGGCGAAGTCATCCGCCGCAAGGTCGGAAAGGCTGGTAAGTAAGCCATGGCATACGGTGTGAAGATCGCCAAGGGCAAGGCCTACAAGGGTGCTGCCCTCAAGCGTCGCCACATCCGCGTCCGCAAGCGGATCAACGGCACCCCGGAGCGTCCGCGTCTGGTCGTGACCCGGTCCAACCGGGGTATCACGGCGCAGGTCATCGACGACGTGGCGGGCCACACGCTGGCCTCGGCGTCCCACCTGGACGCCGGCATCCGCGGCGGCGAGGGTGACAAGACCGCGCAGGCCCAGCAGGTCGGCGCCCTGGTCGCCGAGCGTGCCAAGGCCGCCGGTGTCGAGGCTGTTGTGTTCGACCGTGGTGGCAACCAGTACGCCGGGCGCATCGCCGCCCTGGCCGACGCCGCCCGCGAGGCCGGGCTCAAGTTCTGAGCCGGTTCCGTAGCTAGCGGACGTAATCGAGGAGAGGTAATTCCAATGGCTGGACCCCAGCGCCGCGGTGGCGGCGCCGGTGGCGGCGAGCGGCGGGACCGGAAGGACCGGCGGGAGGGCGGCGCTGCCGCCGAGAAGACCGCCTACGTCGAGCGTGTCGTCGCGATCAACCGCGTCGCCAAGGTTGTGAAGGGTGGTCGTCGCTTCAGCTTCACCGCGCTGGTCGTGGTGGGTGACGGTGACGGCACCGTGGGTGTCGGATACGGCAAGGCCAAGGAGGTGCCGGCCGCCATCGCCAAGGGCGTTGAGGAGGCCAAGAAGCACTTCTTCAAGGTCCCCCGGATCCAGGGCACCATCCCGCACCCGATCCAGGGCGAGAAGGCTGCGGGCGTCGTCCTGCTCAAGCCGGCTTCCCCCGGTACCGGTGTGATCGCCGGTGGCCCGGTGCGCGCCGTCCTGGAGTGCGCGGGCATTCACGACGTGCTGAGCAAGTCGCTCGGCTCGTCGAACCCGATCAACATCGTGCACGCCACGGTGGAGGCTCTTCGCGGGCTGCAGCGCCCGGAGGAGATCGCCGCCCGTCGTGGCCTGCCGCTGGAGGACGTCGCCCCCGCCGCTCTGCTGCGGGCGCGTGCCGGGGTGGGTGCGTAATGGCTCGCCTCAAGATCACGCAGGTCAAGTCCTACATCGGCAGCAAGCAGAACCACCGCGACACCCTTCGTTCGCTCGGCCTGAAGCGCATGAACGACGTGGTCGTCAAGGAGGACCGTCCGGAGATCCGCGGCATGGCCCAGACCGTGCGGCACCTCGTGACGGTCGAGGAGGTCGACTGACATGGCGGAGCAGAACCCGCTGAAGGTCCACAACCTCCGGCCCGCCCCTGGTGCCAAGACCGCCAAGACCCGTGTCGGTCGTGGTGAGGCGTCCAAGGGTAAGACCGCTGGTCGTGGTACCAAGGGCACCAAGGCCCGCTACCAGGTTCCGGAGCGCTTCGAGGGTGGGCAGATGCCCCTCCACATGCGGCTCCCGAAGCTGAAGGGCTTCAAGAACCCGTTCAAGACCGAGTACCAGGTCGTGAACCTGGACAAGCTGGCCGCGCTCTACCCACAGGGTGGCGAGGTCACGGTCGCCGACCTGGTCGCCAAGGGCGCGGTGCGTAAGAACCACCTCGTCAAGGTGCTCGGCCAGGGTGAGATCTCGGTGCCGCTGCAGGTGACGGTCGACGCCGTCTCCGGCTCGGCCAAGGAGAAGATCACCGCCGCCGGCGGCACCGTCACCGAACTCGTCTGAGCGGTGTGACCTGACCAACCGGGGATGCCCGCAAATGGGGCATCCCCGGTTGGTCGTTCCAAGGCAGGCACCCTCGCCGGTAAGGTGGCGTGCACTGTTCACTTGTCCGCGTGGTCTGATCCTGCGCGGCTTCTGACCGATCTGTACTTGCCGATTCTCAAGACCGTCACCTCTCGCGCCGATACGCGGGGGTCGCAGGAGGCACCGTGCTCACCGCGTTCGCCCGGGCGTTCAAGACGCCCGACCTGCGCAAGAAGCTGCTGTTCACGTTGGGAATCATCGTGCTCTTCCGGCTCGGGGCGCACATTCCGCTCCCCGGGGTGAGCTACCCGAACGTGAACCAATGCATGGACCAGGTGAAGAACCAAGCAGGCAGCCTCTTCGGGCTCGTCAACCTGTTCAGCGGTGGTGCGCTGCTGCAGTTGACGATCTTCGCGCTCGGAATCATGCCGTACATCACGGCGAGCATCATCCTGCAGCTGCTCACGGTGGTGATCCCGCGGCTGGAGGCGCTGAAGAAGGAGGGGCAGTCCGGCCAGACCAAGATCACGCAGTACACCCGCTACCTGACGGTGGCGCTTGCCATCCTGCAGGGCACCGGCCTGGTGGCCACGGCCCGCAGCGGCGCGCTCTTCCCGACCTGTGATGTGGCCGGCCAGATCATCCCGGACACCTCGATCTTCACCACGGTCACCATGGTCATCTGCATGACCGCGGGCACCGCGTTGATCATGTGGCTGGGTGAGCTGATCACCGACCGCGGCATCGGCAACGGCATGTCGCTGCTGATGTTCATCTCGATCGCCGCCGGCTTCCCGGGCGCCCTGTGGGCCATCAAGACCTCCGGAAAGATCGCGAACGGCTGGGTCAACTTCGGTGCGGTCATCCTGCTCGGCCTGGCGATGGTGGCCCTGGTGGTCTTCGTCGAGCAGGCGCAGCGGCGCATTCCGGTGCAGTACGCGAAGCGGATGATCGGGCGGCGCTCCTACGGCGGTACGTCCACGTACATCCCGTTGAAGGTGAACCAGGCGGGTGTGATTCCTGTCATCTTCGCGTCGTCGCTGCTCTACATTCCCGCCTTGATCGTTCAGTTCAGCGGCTCGAAGTCGGGCTGGGCGATGTGGATCCAACAGCACTTCGTCAAGGGTGACCACCCTTATTACATCGTCACGTACTTCGTGCTGATCGTGTTCTTCGCCTTCTTCTACGTCGCGATCTCGTTCAACCCCGAGGAAGTCGCCGACAACATGAAGAAGTATGGTGGCTTCATCCCGGGTATCCGGGCTGGTCGTCCCACGGCTGAGTACCTGAGCTACGTGCTCAACAGGATCACGTGGCCGGGGTCGCTGTACCTGGGTCTGATCGCTCTGGTGCCAACGGTGGCGCTGGTTGCTTTCAACGCGAACCAGAACTTCCCGTTCGGCGGGACGAGCATCCTGATCATCGTGGGTGTGGGACTGGAGACCGTTAAGCAGATCGAGAGCCAGCTTCAGCAGCGTAACTACGAAGGGTTCCTCCGCTGATGCGAATCGTCCTCGTCGGGCCGCCTGGCGCTGGCAAGGGAACGCAAGCCCAGTTCCTCGCCAAGAAGTTGTCGATCCCGCACATCTCCACAGGCGATCTCTTCCGCGCGAACATCAGTCAGGGCACGCCGCTCGGGAAGAAGGCGCAGGAGTACATGAAGGCCGGCCAGCTGGTGCCGGACGAGGTGACGATCGCGATGGCCAAGGAGCGGCTGGAGCAGCCGGACACGGCCAATGGCTTCCTGCTGGACGGCTTCCCGCGCAACCTGCACCAGGCCGAGGTGCTCGACGAGATCCTCGAGGCCAAGGGCGAGAAGATCGACGCGGTGCTCGACCTCGAGGTTCCCGAGGAAGAGGTGGTCAAGCGGATCGCCGGCCGCCGGACCTGCCGTACGGACAGCAGCCACACGTACCACGTCGTCTACAACCCTCCGAAGAAGGAGGGTGTGTGCGACATCTGCGGCGGCGAGCTGTACCAGCGCGAGGACGACAGCGAGGAGACCGTCCGCAAGCGCCTCGAGGTCTACCACCGTGAGACCGAGCCGATAATCGACTACTACAAGGCCCAGGGTCTGGTCGTGACGATCCCGGCACTCGGCAAGGTCTCCGAGGTGACCCAGCGCGCGATGGAAGCCCTGTCTTCGAAGACTCAGGCTCAGCAGGCCTAGGCCTGAAGCAGAGATACGTGATGTCGGCCGCGGTGCCCCTCAGGGCGCCGCGGCTGCCGTTTGCGGCTCATCAGCAGCTTTCGCGGAGGCTGCCGACCGTGGGCGCTGCTCCATCGACGGTTGCTGCCTACGGCGCTCCCGGCCATGCCGCAGACATCGGGCCGTATCGTGGACATGCTGGCGCGCGTGACGCCAGCCGATCGTCAATCTGAGGAAGGCGCCAGCCCCATGGTGGAGATCAAGACCCCGGAGCAGATCGCGAAGATGCGCGAGGCCGGTCTGGTCGTCGCGCGGATTCACGAGGCCTGCCGGGAGGCGGCCGTGCCGGGTGCCACCACCAAGGATCTGGACGACATCGCCCGGAAGGTCATCGCCGAGCACGGTGCGAAGTCGAACTTCCTCGGCTACGGCGGCTTCCCCGCCACCATCTGCACCTCGGTGAACGACGTCGTCGTCCACGGCATCCCGGACACCGACACCGTCCTCAAGGACGGCGACATCATCTCCATCGACGCCGGCGCCATCATCGACGGCTGGCACGCCGACGCGGCCATCACCGCCTTCGTGGGCAGCGGCCATGCCCCGGAGCTGCATGAGCTCAGCCGGGTCACCGAGGAATCCATGTGGGCCGGCATCTCCGCGGTCAAGCAGGGCAACCGCCTGGTGGACATCTCCCGGGCGATCGAGAGTTACATCCGCCGCCAGCCCCGCCCGGCCACCGGCAAGTACGGGATCATCGAGGACTACGGCGGCCACGGCATCGGATCGCAGATGCATATGGACCCGCACCTGCTGAACTACGTCGACCGCCGGCGCGGCCGCGGTCCCAAGCTGGTGCCCGGCTTCTGCATCGCGATCGAGCCGATGGTGAGCCTGGGCACCCCGCGCACCCACGTCCTGTCCGACGAGTGGACGGTCAAGACGAACGACGGCAGCTGGTCCAGCCACTGGGAGCACTCCGTCGCCCTGACCGAGGAGGGCCCGCTGGTGATCACCGCCTTCGACGGTGGCAAGGCCAAGCTGGCGGAGCTGGGCATCACCGCCGCGCCGGATCCTTCCCCTGGGCGCTGAGCGCCCGGGGAGGCCCCTATGGCGTGATGATCTCCGCTGGTGGGTAGTCTGCTCGATTCGTGTTTGAGACAAGACTGCCGTAGACTCATACGTCGGTCCCCGTGCGCCTTCGTGTGCTCGCGGGGCCGCCCAGGTAGCCGATTCCGGAAGGCGAAGCGCTCAGGACATGGCCAAAAAACAAGGGGCCATCGAGATCGAGGGCACCGTTATCGAGTCTCTGCCGAACGCGATGTTCAAGGTGGAGCTCCAGAACGGGCACAAGGTCCTCGCGCACATCAGCGGCAAGATGCGGATGCACTACATCCGTATCCTTCCCGACGACCGGGTCGTGGTGGAGCTCTCTCCGTACGACCTGACGCGCGGACGGATCGTCTACCGCTACAAGTAGATCTTGCCGTCGCCCCGCTCCCGTGGGGTGCCGGCACTGACCCGGAGAACCTCACATCCCATGAAGGTCAAGCCGAGCGTCAAGAAGATCTGCGACAAGTGCAAGGTGATCCGCCGCCACGGGCGGGTCATGGTCATCTGCGACAACCTGCGCCACAAGCAGCGCCAGGGCTGACGCACGACCCGCACCTCGCAGTTTCTTCGCGCGACGCGAGCAATACGTACATACGCAGAGCCCGCCTGGCCCCAGCGGCCGGCGATACCTCCGGCGGGGGCCGGAGACCCGGAATCGTGCCTACCTACCCCGTAGGGACAGGCAGTCCGGGAGCGGTTCTGCGGCAGACCCCCGAGCATCAACAGGAGCCATTCAGTGGCACGCGTTTCAGGTGTTGACATCCCGCGCGACAAGCGCGTGGAGGTCGCCCTCACCTACGTCTTCGGCATCGGCCGCACGCTGGCGCAGCAGACCCTCGATGCGGCTGGTGTCAACCCGGACACCCGAGTTCGCGACCTGTCCGAAGAGGACCTGGTCAAGATCCGCGAGTACGTGGACGCCAACATCAAGACCGAGGGTGACCTCCGTCGCGAGATCCAGGCCGACATCCGCCGCAAGGTCGAGATCGGCTGCTACCAGGGCCTGCGCCACCGTCGTGGCCTGCCCGTCCACGGTCAGCGCACTCACACCAACGCCCGCACCCGCAAGGGCCCGCGTCGCGCCATCGCCGGCAAGAAGAAGCCGGGCAAGAAGTAGTCCTCATCCGGACGCGCTGCGGACGCCCCTCGGGTGTCCGCAGAAGTCAGCGGTCCGAGTTGTAGGACCGACCACCTCCACGGGAGATATCAAGAATGCCTCCGAAGGGCCGTACGGCCGGCGCCAAGAAGGTGCGCCGCAAGGAGAAGAAGAACGTCGCCCACGGGCACGCTCACATCAAGAGCACGTTCAACAACACCATCGTTTCGATCACCGACCCGACCGGCAACGTGATCTCTTGGGCCTCGGCCGGCCACGTCGGCTTCAAGGGCTCGCGCAAGTCGACCCCGTTCGCCGCGCAGATGGCCGCCGAGTCGGCCGCCCGCCGCGCGCAGGAGCACGGCATGCGCAAGGTGGACGTCTTCGTCAAGGGTCCCGGCTCCGGCCGTGAGACCGCGATCCGCTCTCTGCAGGCCACCGGCCTCGAGGTCGGCTCGATCCAGGACGTCACCCCCACCCCGCACAACGGATGCCGCCCGCCCAAGCGCCGCCGCGTCTGACCAGCTGAAGTAGGAGAACTTAGACAATGGCGCGTTACACCGGGGCCGACTGCAAGCGTTGCCGTCGGGAGAAGCAGAAGCTCTTCCTCAAGGGGAGCAAGTGCGAGAGCGCGAAGTGCCCGATCGAGATCCGTCCTTACCCCCCGGGTGAGCACGGTCGCGGGCGCACCAAGGACAGCGAGTACCTGCTGCAGAAGCGCGAGAAGCAGAAGTGCGCTCGCATCTACGGCGTCCTTGAGAAGCAGTTCCGCGGGTACTACGAGGAGGCGAACCGCCGCTCGGGTAAGACGGGTGAGAACCTGCTGCGTATCCTCGAGTCCCGTCTGGACAACGTGGTGTACCGGGCCGGCTTCGCCAAGTCCCGCGACCACGCCCGTCAGCTGGTTCGGCACGGTCACATCACCGTGAACGGCCGCAAGACCGACATCCCGTCGGCCCGCGTGTCTCCGAACGACATCATCGAGGTCCGCGAGTCCTCCCGTAACCTGGTCCCCTTCCAGGTGGCTCAGGCGGAGGCCGGCGACAAGACCGTGCCGGCGTGGCTCGAGGCCATTCCGTCGCGGATGCGGATCCTCGTGCACTCGCTGCCCGAGCGCCAGGTGATCGACACCCAGGTGCAGGAGCAGCTGATCGTCGAGCTCTACTCCAAGTAAGTAGGGCACCGGCTCCGCCCGGCTCCGGCCGGATCGGACCGCAACGGGCGGTACGACCTCCATCGGGGTCGTACCGCCCGTACCCTTGAAGCCTCGGCGTCAAATAGCGGGCGCCGAAGACTGGAGGCAATACCCATGCTCATCGCTCAGCGTCCCTCGCTGACCGAAGAGGTCGTCGACGAGTACCGCTCCCGGTTCGTGATCGAGCCGCTGGAGCCGGGCTTCGGCTACACCCTCGGCAACTCCCTGCGTCGTACGCTCCTCTCCTCGATCCCCGGTGCGGCCGTCACCAGCATCCGGATCGACGGGGTCCTGCACGAGTTCACCACCGTGCCGGGCGTCAAGGAGGACGTCACCGACCTCATCCTCAACATCAAGCAGCTGGTCGTCTCCTCCGAGCACGACGAGCCGGTCGTGATGTACCTGCGCAAGCAGGGCCCCGGCCTGGTCACCGCTGCTGACATCGCCCCGCCGGCCGGCGTCGAGGTGCACAACCCGGACCTCGTCCTCGCCGCGCTGAACGGCAAGGGCAAGCTCGAGATGGAGCTGACCGTTGAGCGCGGCCGCGGCTACGTCTCGGCCGTCCAGAACAAGCAGGTGGGTCAGGAGATCGGCCGGATCCCGGTCGACTCGATCTACTCGCCGGTGCTCAAGGTCACCTACAAGGTCGAGGCGACCCGTGTCGAGCAGCGCACCGACTTCGACAAGCTGATCGTCGACGTCGAGACCAAGCAGGCCATGCGTCCGCGTGACGCCATGGCGTCGGCCGGTAAGACCCTGGTCGAGCTGTTCGGTCTGGCCCGCGAGCTCAACATCGACGCCGAGGGCATCGACATGGGCCCGTCCCCGACGGACGCCGCCCTGGCCGCTGACCTCGCGCTGCCGATCGAGGAGCTCGAGCTCACCGTCCGCTCGTACAACTGCCTCAAGCGCGAGGGCATCCACTCCGTGGGCGAGCTGGTGGCCCGCTCCGAGGCGGACCTGCTCGACATCCGCAACTTCGGTGCGAAGTCGATCGACGAGGTCAAGGCGAAGCTGGCCGGCATGGGCCTGGCACTCAAGGACAGCCCGCCCGGATTCGACCCGACCGCTGCCGCCGACGCCTTCGGCGCGGAGGAGGACGCGGGCGTGACCGGCTTCGAGGAGACCGAGCAGTACTGAGCCGCCTACGGCGCTCAACCGCCGGACGGGCTGGACTGTCCAGCCCGTCCGACGCTGAAAACTTCCGGCGGGCAACAGCTCGTCGGTAACTGACACCGGTACCTGACACGGCCGGTGCAGACACCAAGGAGAAACACCATGCCGAAGCCCGCCAAGGGTGCCCGTCTGGGCGGCAGCGCTGCGCACGAGCGGCTGATGCTGGCGAACCTCGCCACTGCGCTGTTCGAGCACGGCCGTATCACCACCACCGAGGCCAAGGCCCGCCGCCTGCGTCCGGTGGCCGAGCGTCTGATCACCAAGGCGAAGAAGGGCGACCTTCACAACCGCCGTCTGGTGCTGCAGACCATCCGTGACAAGAGTGTCGTGCACACCCTGTTCACGGAGATCGGCCCGCGTTACGAGAACCGGCCGGGTGGCTACACCCGCATCACCAAGATCGGTAACCGCCGTGGCGACAACGCGCCGATGGCTGTCATCGAGCTGGTGGAGGCGCTGACCGTGGCCCAGCAGGCCACCGGTGAGGCCGAGGCCGCGACCAAGCGCGCGGTCAAGGAGGCCGAGGCCAAGGCCGAGCCGGCCAAGGCCGAGGAGACGGAGGCCGCCGAGGCTCCGGCCGAGGAGTCGAAGGACGCCTGAGTCCTTGAGACACAGCAGCACGGACGGGCCCGCCCCCAGTTTCTGGGAGCGGGCCCGTTCCGCAGATCTAGGATCTTGGATCTTCACGTGACAGACGATGTGCAGCCCGGTTTCACCAGGGTCCGGCTGGACCTTGCGTACGACGGGAAGGACTTCTCCGGCTGGGCACGCCAGCGGGAGCGGCGCACGGTCCAGGGCGAGCTGGAGAACGCCCTGCAGACCGTGATGCGGCTGCCGTACCCGGTCGAGCTGACCGTGGCCGGGCGTACGGACGCCGGTGTGCACGCGCGCGGACAGGTCGCGCACATGGACCTGCCCGAGGACGTGTGGACCACGCATCAGGACAAGCTGTTGCGCCGCCTGGCCGGGCGGCTCCCGCAGGACATCCGGGTCTGGAGGCTCAGCGAGGCCCCACCCGGTTTCGACGCCCGCTTCTCCGCGATCTGGCGCCGCTACGCCTATCGCGTCAGCGACCACCGTGCCGGGGCCGACCCGCTGCGGCGCGGCCATGTGCTCTGGCACGACTGGCCGCTCGACATCAACCTCATGAACGAGGCCGCGGCGCAGCTGCTGGGCGAGCACGACTTCGCCGCCTACTGCAAGAAGCGCGACGGCGCGACGACGATCCGCAGGCTGCTGGAGCTGCACTGGGAGCGGACGGAGGACGGGCTGGCGGTCGCGACCGTACGGGCGGACGCGTTCTGTCACAACATGGTGCGTGCGCTGGTGGGCGCCCTGCTGCTGGTCGGCGACGGGCACCGGCCGGTCGGCTTTCCGGGCGAGGTGCTGGCGGGCCGGGTCCGCCACTCGGCGGTGAACGTCGTGCGGCCGCACGGGCTGACCCTGGAGGAGGTCGGCTACCCGCCGGACGACCAGCTCGCGGCCCGTAACAAGGAGGCCCGCAACAAGCGGACGCTGCCGGGTACGGCCACGGGAGCCGGGGGCTGCTGCTGAGGGGTGCGGGCCCCGCGCGTACGCCCCCGTCCGCTCAGGTTCCGTGCGAGCCGTGCGGGGGGATGCCGGCCGCTTCGGCCAGGGAGAGGTCCAGGCTTTCGCGGCGGATGCGCAGGTCCACATACAGCAGGGTCGTGACGATGTGGGTGAACGGCGTGGTGAGCGCCGCGCCGAGCAGGGCCCCGAGCATGCTGAAGCCCACGAAGGCGGCGACCGCGGCGACGCTCGGCTCGTCCGTGCCCACGCTGGACAGCGACATGGAGAACGCGCCGATCATGTTGAACGGCACCTGCACGAACTGGGCGGCCACCGAGCCGATCAGGCCCGCGAGCAGTGTGATGCCGAGTATCCGCCACCAGGAACCGGCGACGAGCCGCCAGGAGCGGCGCAGCGCCGCCAGCGGGGACTGCTTCTCCAGCGCCGCCGCCGCGGGCGCGAGGGACAGCCGTATCTGCAGAAACATCATGACGGGGATGGCGAGGAGGAAGGACAGGAGCATGCCGACGAGCACCCAGCCCGGTGACCTCGTCGTGGTGCCGATGACGATCGCGGGGCCGCCCACGAGCAGAACCACCGGGGCCACGATGAGGCCGGTCAGCAGCTGTGTGCCGAGTACGGACATCATGCGTGCCCGCGCCTGCCGCCAGGTCTCGCGGACCGTGATGGGCCGGCCGAGCACCGCTCGGGACACGATGGCCGGGTAGGCGGCCTGGAGTGCGGCCATCGCCAGCACTCCGGTCACGACCAGGACGGCCAGGACGGAGCCGAACGCCGTGAACAGCTCGATGAGCTCGGAGCGGCTCGGGCGGGCCGGGGAGCCCACGGTGTCCAACGCCCTGGTCAGCGGCCCGCGGGCGATGCCGTACGCCGTCGCACCGGCGGCCGCGATCACCAGGGCGAAAACGCCGAGGACGGCGAAGGTGAAGCCGAAGACCTGGCGCCAGTAGCGGCCGATGGTGCTGAAGGCGCCGTTGAGAATGTCGCCCAGGCTCAGCGGCCGGAGCGGGATGATCCCGGGCTTCGGGGCGGGCGGCGGGCCACCCCATACGCCCGGCCCCGGCCCGTATATCGGTCCGGGTGCGCCCCACCCCGCGTCGTTCGCCATCGCTACCCCTCGCACCCGTATTCGAACAGTGGCGGGGACTGTATCGGAGCCCTGCCGCTGTGTCCCCATGGGGACGAACCGGCCGGTGAAAAGGTTGTACGGCCGTACCGGGCGTGGGAGGGAGATCAGGCCCGCGGGCTCAGCCGCCGCTCTGGGCCGTGGCCGCCGCCGAGGCCTGGAGCTGGCCGCGCCGGATGATGCTGCGGAAGGCGAAGTCGGAGGCGTCCTTGCCGGCCTGCAGGGCCTTGGTGTCCGAGGGCTGCACCGCCTTGCCGGAGGTGTAGCCGGCGACGGTGAAGTAGGCGTAGCGGCCGATGGAGTTGGTGGTGAGCCGACAGGCGGTCGCCCGGCAGAAGGTGGGCACGCCGCCGCCCGCCAGGGACTGGATGTTGCCGGACGCCTGCTCCTTCACCTTCGTCGCCTGGGCCTCGGTGTCGAAGACGGCGACACCGATGGTGACCGCCACGCCGTCCTTGGAGTATGTGGCGCGGATCACCTGGGTGCAGTCGTTGCTGGTGAGCACGCCGGCCAGCTTGCTGGAGGCGGCCCCGGCGCAGTTCTTGGCGGTGGCGGTGGCGCCCTTGGCGTACGAGCGGTCGCCCAGCACCATCGTCTGCCCCGGGAAGAGCGTGCCCGCGTTGAGCGGGGCGGTGTCCTTCTTGGAGCTGGCGATGAAGTCGCGAGGGTTCGGCGGGGGCGGCACGGAGACGTCGGAGAACGTCGGCTCCGGCTGCTTGGGCCCGCTGGGCAGGTTCTGGGGGCCGGGCAGGCCCCCGGCCTTGTCTTTCGAGTCGCCGCTGGAGACCACCGCCATGGCCACGATCCCGCCGACCGCCAGCGTGGCGAGCGCGCCGCCGCCGATCATCAGCAACCTGCGGCGCCGGTTGCGCGACGCCGTATCATCCGCCAGGGCCGCCCAGTCCGGAGTCGACGGCGAGCCCCCCGGGCCGAAAGGCCCCTCTTGCCCAAAGCTCATGGCGCGCATCCTACGGAAAACCAAGGGGTCCGGGGAAAGCCGCCGGTGTCCCGCGGGGGCGGGGCGTACGGCGTGATCGCGCCGGAGGCGCGTTTTGACCCGTACGGGTCCAGGCCGGTATTCTGCCAGTTCGTTATGCGTATTGGCTTGCTCGTTCTCACGTGAGAGGCCGTTACGCCGGTCCACCGGGCCGATGACCAGCGGCAGGCACTCGGTTTGCGTCACCGATGTGCGGCCAGGGCTGTCGTGATCGTCCGGGTGGCCTTGTCAGGACCAACTCACTGAAGAAGCGAAGGCTACGACCGTGCGTACGTACAGCCCCAAGCCCGGCGACGTCCAGCGTCAGTGGTACGTCATCGACGCCACCGACGTCGTCCTGGGCCGTCTGGCCTCCCAGGCCGCCACCCTTCTCCGGGGCAAGCACAAGCCGGTGTACGCGCCGCACGTTGACGCTGGTGACTTCGTCATCATCATCAACGCCGACAAGGTGCACCTCTCCGGCAACAAGCGGACCCAGAAGATGGCCTACCGCCACTCCGGCTACCCGGGTGGTCTGCGGTCCGTCCGCTACGACGAGCTGCTGGACAAGAACCCCGAGAAGGCCGTCGAGAAGGCCATCAAGGGCATGCTCCCGAAGAACACCCTGGGCCGCCAGATGCTCTCGAAGCTGAAGGTGTACGCGGGCGCCCAGCACCCGCACGCCGCTCAGCAGCCGGTCCCGTTCGAGATCACCCAGGTCGCGCAGTAGTCCGGCCACCCTAAGACGAGAAGAATCTGAGGAGAATCGTGGCCGAGACCACCGCTGAGACCACCCTCGACGTCGAGGAGTACACCTCCGAGACCCCGGTCGAGGAGTACACCACCGAGTCGCTCGCGGCCCGCTTCGGCGAGCCGCAGCTGGCCGCCGGCACCGGGCGCCGCAAGAACGCCGTCGCTCGCGTCCGCATCGTTCCGGGCAGCGGCCAGTGGAAGATCAACGGTCGCACCCTGGAGGAGTACTTCCCCAACAAGGTGCACCAGCAGGAAGTCAACGAGCCCTTCAAGGTGCTCGAGCTGGAGAACCGTTACGACGTCATCGCCCGTATCTCGGGTGGCGGCGTCTCCGGTCAGGCCGGTGCCCTGCGCCTGGGCATCGCCCGTGCGCTGAACGAGGCGGACGTGGAGAACAACCGCGGGCCGCTGAAGAAGGCCGGCTTCCTGACCCGTGACGACCGTGCCACCGAGCGTAAGAAGGCGGGTCTGAAGAAGGCCCGTAAGGCGCCGCAGTACAGCAAGCGCTAACGGCTCGCTTCGTACGACCGTACGGACCGCCCCGGCGGCACTCTTTGTGCTGGCCGGGGCGTTCGTCTATGAGCCGCCTCGCGTATACAGGGAAGGCGCCTGAAGAGGCGGTATTTCTCAGCGAAACCTCGGAGGACACCAGTGGGACGACTCTTCGGCACGGACGGTGTGCGCGGCGTCGCGAATGCGGACCTGACGGCGGAGCTCGCGCTCGGCCTGTCGGTCGCGGCGGCGCATGTGCTGGCCGAGGCGGGCACGTTCGAAGGCCATCGGCCGACGGCGGTGGTCGGGCGTGATCCGCGTGCGTCCGGAGAGTTCCTGGAGGCCGCCGTCGTGGCGGGGCTCGCGAGCGCGGGCGTGGACGTCCTGCGCGTCGGTGTGCTGCCCACCCCGGCGGTGGCGTATCTCACCGGCGCGCTGGGCGCCGACCTCGGCGTGATGCTCTCCGCGAGCCACAACCCGATGCCCGACAACGGGATCAAGTTCTTCGCGCGGGGCGGGCACAAGCTCGCGGACGAGCTGGAGGACCGGATCGAGGCGATCTACGAGGAGCACAAGTCGGGCGAGCCGTGGGACCGGCCCACCGGCGCCGGCGTGGGGCGCGTACGCACTTACGACGAGGGCTTCGACAACTACGTCGCGCACCTCATCGGCGTGCTGCCGAACCGCCTCGACGGACTGACGGTCGTCCTGGACGAGGCGCACGGCGCGGCCGCCCGGGTCTCCCCGGAGGCCTTCGCCCGCGCCGGGGCCGAGGTCATCACCATCGGCGCGGAGCCCGACGGCCTCAACATCAACGACGGCTGCGGCTCCACCCACCTCGACCTGCTCAAGGCTGCCGTCGTCGAGCACGGCGCCGACCTGGGCATCGCGCACGACGGGGACGCGGACCGCTGTTTGGCGGTGGACGCGGCGGGCAACGAGGTGGACGGCGACCAGATCCTGGCCGTCCTCGCCCTGGGGCTGCGCGAGGCCGACGGCCTGCGGAAGAACACCGTGGTCGGCACGGTCATGTCGAACCTCGGCTTCAAGCTGGCCATGGAGCGCGAGGGCATCGAGCTGGTCCAGACGGCGGTCGGCGACCGGTACGTGCTGGAGGCGATGAAGGAGCACGGCTACGCGCTGGGCGGCGAGCAGTCCGGGCACGTGATCATCCTCGATCACGCGACGACGGGCGACGGCACGCTCACCGGGCTGATGCTGGCGGCGCGGGTGGCGGCGACGGGCCGCAGCCTGGCGGAGCTGGCGAGCGTGATGACACGGTTGCCGCAGGTGCTGATCAATGTGCCGGACGTGGACAAGTCACGGGTGACCACCTCCAGCGACCTCGCGACGGCCGTGGCCGACGCGGAGTGCGAGCTTGGGAGCACCGGCCGGGTGCTGCTGCGGCCGTCCGGCACGGAACCGCTGGTGCGGGTGATGGTCGAGGCTGCCGACATCGATCAGGCGCGGTCGGTCGCGGGGCGGCTGGCCGACGCGGTGAAGTCCGCGCTGGGTTAGTGCCGCGTCAGCCAGGGTTTGCCCCGCTCGCCGCCCTGGCGCGGTCATCCGCTGCGTTGCCCGATCGACCGGGTAGGCCCACTACGAGGCCGATCCGGCGCCTTGCAGCTGACCGCACCGGGTCACCTCGCTACCGGGCAAACCTGGCTGACGCGGCACTAGGCCCTGGTTCCCGGATCCGCCCGCCTCGCCCGAGGGGCGGGTGGATCCTCAGAGCTTCCGGAGCGACAGACGCTGGACCTTGTGGTCCGGGCCCTTACGGAGCACGAGAGTCGCCCGGCTGCGGGTCGGGGCCACGTTCTGTTCCAGGTTTGGGCGGTTGACGGTCCGCCAGATCATGCGCGCGTAGTCCAGCGCCTCTTCCTCCGACACCTGCGTGTACTTGCGGAAGTAGGAGTACGGATTCTGAAAGGCCGTCTCCCGGAGCTGTCGGAAGCGCCCGAGGTACCACGTCTCGATGTCCTCGGTGCGGGCGTCCACGTACACGCTGAAGTCGAAGAAGTCGGCGAGGCCGAGCCGGGTCCGGCCGTCCTTGCCGGGCAGCGCCGGCTGCAGAACGTTGAGGCCCTCGACGATGAGGATGTCGGGCCGACGCACCGTCAGCCGCTCGCCGGGCACGATGTCGTAGATCAGATGCGAGTAGACCGGCGCTGTCACTTCCTCCTTGCCGGACTTCACATCGGCGACAAAGCGGGTCAGGGCGCGGCGGTCGTAGGACTCGGGGAAGCCCTTACGGGACATCAGACCGCGGCGGTGCAGCTCCGCGTTGGGCAGCAGAAAGCCGTCGGTGGTGACCAGCTCCACGCGCGGATGCTCGGGCCAGCGGGCCAGCAGCGCCTGGAGAAGGCGGGCGGTCGTCGACTTGCCGACGGCGACGCTGCCCGCGACACCGATGACGAACGGGGTGCCGGGCTGTGAGCCCTGGCCGTTGCTGCCGGCGTCGCCGAGGAAGGTGTTCAGCGCCCCGCGCAGACTGCTGGACGCACCGACGTAGAGGTTGAGCAGGCGCGACAGCGGAAGGTAGACGTCGCGCACCTCGTCCAGGTCGATGACGTCGCCCAGGCCGCGCAGCCGCTCCACCTCCTCGGCGGTGAGGGGCAGCGGGGTCTTCTCCCGCAGCGCGCTCCACTCGGCGCGGGTGAGGTCCACATACGGGCCGGGTCCCGGCCGGGGATTCGACGTGGCCCGCTGCTGCCGGGGGCTGCGCACTGGAGAGATGATCACGGGCTCATTGTCGGGGCTCGGGGGATGGCGTGGGACGTGGTCTCGCTCACGCCCCCTGTATGCACCCGTGCGCCGCGACACACGCCCGTCCACGCGTCCAGGTTGCGCCGAATGTCTATGCCTGAGGGTCGTTGACCGCTACGGTCACCACCATCGGGGCGACAGCCACTGACACGTTCATAGGGGTGCGTCATGTCCGCAAGCCTTCGCGATCTCGTCAGACGCAGAGCGGAGCGAGCGAGCGCGGCTCGGCGTGCCCACCGGGAATTCGCCGGGCGCATCTGGAGCGACCTGAGCGACGACCTGCCGGACGAGGACCTGTGGGATCCGGGGGAGGACCTCGACGACGGCGGTCTGGAGCTGTACGTGCCGGGCAGTAAGCCACGCTGCGAGGAAGTGGAGTATCTGGAGCTGGTCCAGGAGGCCGTGCACCGCATGGCACAGGGCCGCTGAGTATCCGGATGGCGGAGCCGCTGGTCGAGGCGTCGGGGCCGGGGGCTTAGGCTTCCCGCATGTGCGGAATCGTTGGTTATGTGGGAGGGCAGTCCGCCCTCGATGTCGTCATCGCCGGTCTGAAGCGGCTGGAGTACCGGGGCTACGACTCGGCCGGCGTGGCCGTGCTCGCCGACGGCGGGCTCGCCGCGGCCAAGAAGGCGGGCAAGCTGGCCAACCTGGAGAAGGAGCTGGCCGACCGCCCGCTGCCCACCGGCGGCACCGGCATCGGCCATACCCGGTGGGCCACGCACGGCGCCCCCACCGACGCCAACGCCCACCCGCACCTGGACAACGCCGGTCGCGTCGCCGTCGTGCACAACGGCATCATCGAGAACTTCGCCACACTGCGGGCCGAGCTGACCGACCGCGGTCATGAACTGGCCTCCGAGACCGACACCGAGGTCGTCGCCCACCTGCTCGCCGAGTCGTTCTCCTCCTGCGGCGACCTGGCCGAGGCCATGCGCCAGGTGTGCCGGCAGCTGGAGGGCGCCTTCACGCTCGTCGCCGTACATGCCGACGAGCCGGACGTGGTGGTCGGCGCGCGCCGCAACTCGCCGCTGGTCATCGGCATCGGAGACGGCGAGTCCTTCCTCGCCTCGGACGTGGCCGCGTTCATCGCGCACACCCGTGAGGCGGTAGAGCTCGGCCAGGACCAGGTCGTCGAGCTGCGCCGGGACGGCGTGACGGTGACCGACTTCGAGGGCGCGCCCGCCGATGTGCGCACCTACCACGTCGACTGGGACGCGTCGGCCGCCGAGAAGGGCGGCTACGACTACTTCATGCTCAAGGAGATCGCCGAGCAGCCGAAGGCGGTCGCCGACACCCTCCTCGGCCGGATCGACGCCTCCGGAAGCCTGCACCTGGACGAGATCCGCATCCCCGACTCCGTACTGCGCGAGATCGACAAGGTGGTGATCGTCGCCTGCGGGACCGCCTACCACGCCGGGATGATCGCCAAGTACGCGATCGAGCACTGGACCCGGGTCCCCTGCGAGACGGAGCTGGCGAGCGAGTTCCGCTACCGCGACCCGATCCTCGACTCGCGCACCCTCGTCGTGGCCATCAGCCAGTCCGGCGAGACGATGGACACGCTGATGGCGCTGCGGCACGCCCGTGAGCAGGGCGCGAAGGTCCTCGCCATCTGCAACACCAACGGCTCGACGATCCCGCGTGAGTCGGACGCCGTCCTCTACACGCACGCCGGGCCGGAGGTCGCGGTCGCCTCGACCAAGGCGTTCCTGACCCAGCTTGTGGCCTGCTACCTGGTGGCGCTGTACCTGGGCCAGGTCCGCGGCACCAAGTGGGGCGACGAGATCACGTCCGTGATCCGCGAGCTGTCGGAGATCTCCACCCAGGTCGAGCAGGTGCTCGGCACCATGGAGCCCGTACGGGAGCTGGCCCGGGCCCTGGCCGACAAGAACACGGTGCTCTTCCTCGGCCGGCACGTGGGCTTCCCCGTCGCCCTCGAAGGCGCGCTCAAGCTCAAGGAGCTCGCTTACATGCATGCCGAGGGCTTCGCGGCCGGCGAGCTCAAGCACGGTCCGATCGCCCTGATCGAGGAGGATCTGCCGGTCGTCGTGGTCGTACCGTCACCGCGCGGGCGGTCCGTCCTGCACGACAAGATCGTCTCCAACATCCAGGAGATCCGGGCCAGGGGAGCCCGCACGATCGTGATCGCGGAGGAGGGCGACGAGACCGTCGTCCCGTACGCCGACCACCTCATCCGGATCCCCGCCACGCCGACACTGCTCCAGCCGCTGGTCGCGACCGTGCCGCTGCAGGTCTTCGCCTGTGAGCTGGCGACCGCGCGCGGCAACGAGGTCGACCAGCCGCGGAACCTCGCGAAGTCCGTGACGGTCGAGTGAGGCGGGTGTGATCATCGGGGTGGGGATCGACGTCGCCGAGATCGACCGGTTCGCGGCGGCGCTGGAGCGTACGCCGAGCCTCGCCGACCGGATCTTCGTGGTCGGCGAGCTGTGGCTGCGCAGCGGCGAGCGGCGCGGTGTGGCCTCCCTGGCGGTGCGGTTCGCCGCCAAGGAGGCCCTGGCGAAGGCGCTCGGCGCGCCCGGTGGGCTGCACTGGACGGACGCGGAGATCTGGACGGAGGACAGCGGCCGGCCGCGCCTGCGAGTCACCGGCACGGTCGCGGCCCGGGCGGAGGAGCTGGGCGTACGGCACTGGCATGTCTCGCTCAGCCACGATGCGGGGGTCGCGTCCGCTGTGGTGATCGCGGAGGGCTAGCCGGTGCCGCCCCCTCGCCGGGCGGGCCGCTCCGCGACGGGGTGCGCCCGCGCGCCTGGGCGCGCGTTGGCTGCCTGCCGGCGCGGTGGCGGGTGCCCGGGGCCGGGGCCTCCGGGTGCTGCCGGGGTGGGGGTCCTGGACTGCGCGCCCGTCGGGCCTGGCGGCCCTGGACACGCTTTTCCAGGACCCCCACCCACCCCTACGATCCCGACCCCCTCGCGTCCACCCGCGTGGGGTGCCACACGCAGGCCGGTGCACGGCACGCGGGTCCTGGCCCTGCCGGCACGGTCGCTCGCCGGACTTGCCGCCACCGGGCGGCGCTTCGTGCCGGGGCACGGCGGCGGGTTGGCGTTGGCGGGCGCGGTGCCGGGGTGGCGATGCGCGGGCGCAGGCCGCCACCGGGCGGCGCTTCGTGCCGGGGCACGGCGGCGGGTTGGGCGTTGGCGGGCGCGGTGCCGGGGTGGCGATGCGCGGGCGCAGGCCGCCACGCTTCGGGAGACTGATCGCATGAGGACTGCGTACAGCGTCGAAACCGTACGGGCCGCAGAGCGGCAGCTGATGGCCCGGCTCCCCGAAGGCACCCTGATGCAGCGCGCCGCCGCCGGCCTCGCGGCCGCCTGCGCCAATCTGCTCGGACGGGCGTACGGCGCCCACGTCGCGCTGCTCATCGGCAGCGGGGACAACGGCGGCGACGCCCTCTACGCCGGCGCCCGGCTCGCCCGGCGCGGGGCGAGTGTCACCGCCGTGCTGCTCTCCCCGGACCGTACGCACCCCGGCGGGCTGGCCGCGCTCAAGGCCGCCGGGGGCCGGGCGGTCGCCGCAGAGGCTGGGGAGCGGGCCATCGGCCGCGCTGATCTCGTGCTCGACGGGATTGTCGGCATCGGCGGGCGGGGCGGACTGCGGCCGCCGGCGGATGCGCTGGCATCGGTCGTCCGGGACGCACGCGCGCGTGGCACCGCCGTCGTGGCCGTCGACCTCCCCAGCGGCATCGACGCCGACAGCGGCGAGGTCCCCGGCGCGGTGATCGAGGCCGACGCGACGGTGACCTTCGGTGCGTACAAGCCGGGCCTGCTCATCGACCCGGCGGCTTCGGTCGTGGGCGCGCTGCGGCTGATCGACATCGGGCTCGCGCCCTATCTGCCTGCCGTACCGGACGCCGAGGCGCTGCAACACCCGGATGTGGCGCGGTTGTTGCCGATGCCGACGGCGCAGACCGACAAGTACCGGCGGGGAGTGGTCGGCGTCGTTGCGGGCTCGGCGCGCTACCCGGGCGCGGCGGTGCTCGCCGTGGCGGGTGCGCTGCGGGGCGGCGCCGGCGCCGTACGGTACGTCGGCCCGGCCGCCGGCGCGGTGATCGCCCGCTTCCCCGAGTCGCTGGTGCACGCCGGGCCGCCCGCGAAGGCGGGACGTGTGCAGGCGTGGGTGGTCGGCCCGGGGCTGGGCGACGGGGCGGACGCCCGGCACGCGCTCGACGACGTACTCGCCTCCGACGTGCCGATCCTGGTGGACGCGGACGGGCTGCGGCTGCTGGACCGCGAGCGGGTCCGCACGCGCCCGGCGGAGACGCTGCTCACACCGCATGCGGGGGAGGCGGCGGCACTGCTGGGGCTGGCTCGCGGGGAGGTGGAGTCGCGCCGGCTGGCGGCGGTGCGGCGGCTGGCCGCCGAGTACGGGGCGACGGCGCTGCTCAAGGGATCCACAACGCTGATCGCCGGTGCGCACGGCACTCCCGTGCGGGTCAACCCCACGGGGACGGGATGGCTGGCCACGGCGGGCAGCGGGGATGTGCTGTCCGGGCTGACCGGCTCCCTGCTGGCGACCGGGCTGGCGGCCAGGGACGCGGCGGCCGTGGGCGCGTATCTGCACGGGCTGGCGGCCCGCCGTGCGGCGGGCCCTGTCGGGGCTCCGATCGGTGCGACGGACGTGGCGGCGTCCCTGCCCGACGCCTGGCGCGACACCCGGGCCCACTGACGGCCCCACGCCCCGCTGCGCGCCCGGCCTGGCACGCCCCGCGCGGAGCGCCGGGCACGGCAGGGCCGGCCGGCAAGCCGAGGCGCTGCCCGGTCGGTCCGGTCTGCCAACCGCACCAACGCGGTTGGCAGACCGCGTTACGCCTGGCGGGCGGAACGCGCGTGGCAACGGGGTGGCGTACGGGTGTGGAGGGTGCACCTCCAAGGGCGCGGCGGCATCGGTAATTCCGTTCGGATCGTTCTGCGGGCCGCACCCTGCGGTCCGCAGCCGTGGAGAGGGACGGAATGCATCCAGCGGTGAAGAAGACACGGCGGCCCCTCGCGGCCGCGGTCGCCACGGCGGCGCTGCTGCCGCTGATGATCGGCGGCGCCCAGGCGTCGGCCGCCGACCCCGTACCGCCGGCGGAGGCCGCGGCGGGCAGCTCGGCGGCGGTGCCGCTCGAGGGCCTGGTGCCCGGTATCCCGCCGGCACCCGACGAGCGCCACATCGACACCCCGGACCAGGCTCTGCCCCCCGTGCTGCCCCCCAGCCGCCGCCCGCTGCCCGCCCCTGGTGTGCGGCATCCCAGCGAGCGTCAGGCGCCGACCAGGCCGCCGTCCGCTGCCAGGCGGGACATGGTGGTCGAGTACGTACCGCCCTATCTGGCCCTCCCCTCCCGCAGCGCCAAGCCCCGTAAGGACTGCACCGCCCCAACCGGCCCGTACCAGCGCCAGGTCGAGCGCTACCTCGGGCTCAAGGTGGACGGAAGGCAGTCCAAGGCCGACTGCATCGCCATCCGCAAGTGGCAGATCAAGGAGCACATCGAACCCGCCGTCGGCTTCGCCGGGCCGAGCAGCTGGGGCCGGATCCGGCTGGACCTGGCCTGGGACGACCCCAACGCCGCGGGCCGCTGTCCCGTCGTCGACGACCGCGTGGCCTGCGTTGACCTGCCGCGGCAGCTGATGTGGGTGCAGGACGGCGACGAGGTCGTCTACGGCCCGGTGCCCATCCGCAGCGGCAAGGCCGGTTACCCGACCCGCACCGGCTGGAACCGGATCTACTGGCGGAACAAGGACCACGTCTCGACGATCTACCACTCGCCGATGCCGTTCTCTCAGTTCTTCAACGGCGGCCAGGCGCTCCACGGCGTCTACGGAAACATCTACGACCCCGACGGGGGCAGTTACGGCTGCGTCAACCTCCGCTACGACGAAGCCGAGGAGCTGTGGGACGTGCTGTACCTGAACGACCGCGTCTATTCCTGGGGACGCCGCCCCGGAACGTGATCCTCCGCCAGCGGTGGCAGCCCCGGCCTCCTTTCGCCACGCCGGTGAGAGACTGTCCCCGATGACTGCACAGACCGGCGGAGAGCCGACGAGGCCGCCCGCCCTGCCGAAGCGCGCCCGCGCCGTGGTCGACCTGGCCGCCGTACGGGCCAACGTCCGTGCGCTGCGCGCCCGCGCGCCCGGCGCCGAGCTGATGGCCGTGGTGAAATCCGATGCGTACGGCCACGGCGCGCTGCCATGTGCGCGCGCCGCCCGTCAGGCGGGCGCGACCTGGCTTGGGACCGCCACCCCGCAGGAGGCGCTGGCGCTGCGCGCCGCGGGGGACACCGGCCGGGTGCTGTGCTGGCTGTGGACGCCCGGCGGCCCCTGGCTCGAGGCGATCGAGGCCGGCATCGACGTCTCGGTGAGCGGCATGTGGGCCCTGCGCGAGGTCGTCGAAGCGGCCCGGCGGGCCCGTACGAACGGCCACACCGCCCGTGTGCAGCTCAAGATCGACACCGGCCTGGGCCGCAACGGCTGCCAGCCCGCCGACTGGCCCGAGCTGGTCGCCGCCGCCCGTGCCGCCGAAGTCGAGGGCGTGCTGAAGGTGACGGGCATCTGGTCGCACTTCGCCTGTGCCGACGAACCGGGGCACGCGTCCATCGGCGCCCAACTGGCCGTCTACCACGAGGCGCTGCACACCGCGGAGGCCGCCGGGCTGGACCCGGAGGTCCGCCATATGGCCAACTCCCCGGCGCTGCTGACTCTCCCGGATGCGCACTTCAACCTGGTACGGCCTGGTATCGCCATCTATGGCATCTCCCCGAGCACGGAGGTCGGATTGCCCGCCGACTTCGGGCTGCGGCCCGCGATGACGCTCTCGGCGGACCTGGCATCGGTCAAGCGGGTCCCGGCCGAGCACGGGGTGAGCTACGGCCACCACTACGTCACCCCCGGCGAGACGACGCTCGCCCTGGTACCGGTCGGCTACGCGGATGGCATCCCGCGCCACGCCTCGGGTAGCGGACCCGTGCTGATCGGTGGTAAGTGGCGTACGGTCGCGGGCCGCGTCGCCATGGATCAGTTCGTGGTCGATCTCGGCGGAGACACCGCCGCGGTGGGCGACGAGGCCGTACTCTTCGGGCCGGGGGACCGTGGGGAGCCAACCGCCGAGGACTGGGCGCGGGCCGCCGGCACCATCGGGTACGAGATCGTGACCCGGATCGGAACCCGGGTGCCACGCGTCTACGTGGGCGAGCAGGACTGACCGGAGCGGCGAGCACCGACAGCGGCGACTGGTATCGATGGGGTGGGCATGCCCATGTCGAAGACCAGGGGAGGTACGACCATGGGTGAGAGCACCGCGGGCGCCGGCTGGCGCCGCGCCGGAGTGGCAGGCGCCGCGATTGGCGTGGTCGCGGCGGGTGCGGCGGCCGGTGTCGCGATCGAGCGGCTGACCGTGGGCCGTGGCATGCGGCGTAAAGCCCGGCTCGCTCTGGACACGGCGGGCCCTTACGGCAACCTGCGCGGCACTCCCGGCCGGGCTGTGGCCGACGACGGCACCGAGCTCTACTACGAGGTCGACGAGGTCGATCCGGAGAGCGAGACGCCGCGCAGGCGCCGCCTCTTCGGCCGCCGCCGGCCGGCCGCCGTCACCCTCGTCTTCTGCCACGGCTTCTGCCTCAACCAGGACGCCTGGCACTTCCAGCGGGCGGCGCTGCGCGGAGCGGTCCGCACCGTCCACTGGGACCAGCGCAGCCACGGCCGCTCCGCCCGCGGCACAGCCCAGGCCGACGGCATTCCCGTCACCATCGACCAGCTCGGGCGCGATCTGAAGGCGGTGCTGGACGCGGCGGTGCCCGAGGGGCCGGTCGTGCTCGTCGGGCACTCGATGGGCGGCATGACGGTGATGGCGCTGGCCGCGCACTACCCCGAGTACGTACGCGAGCGGGTGGTCGGCGTCACGCTGGTCGGCACCTCCGCCGGGCGGCTCGGCGAGGTGAACTACGGGCTGCCGGTGGCCGGGGTGAACGCGGTACGGCGCTTCCTCCCCGGTGTGCTGAAGGCGCTGGGTTCCCAGGCGGAGCTGGTCGAGCGGGGGCGGCGGGCGACCGCGGACCTGTTCGCGGGGCTGATCAAGCGGTACTCGTTCAGCTCCCGGGACGTGGACCCGGCGGTGGTGCGGTTCGCCGAGCGGATGATCGAGTCCACGCCGATCGATGTGGTCGCGGAGTTCTACCCGGCCTTCCAGGAGCACGACAAGGCGGAGGCGCTGGCGGCCTTCCGGGATCTGCCCGCGCTGGTGCTCGCCGGCGACCAGGATCTGGTCACGCCGAGCTCCCACAGCGAGGCCATCGCGGAGCTGCTGCCCGGCGCCGAGCTGGTCCTGGTCCCGGATGGCGGCCATCTGGTGATGCTCGAGCACCCGGAGACGGTGACCGACCGGCTGGCGGACCTGCTGGCGCGCACCGGGGTGCCCGCGGCGGTGACCGGTGAGATGCCGCGCTCCGCACGCGGCTGAGCCGTCGCGGCGTACCAGCGGCGTACGAGCCGTGTCACGGGGGGTGCCCGAGCCACGTACCATCGGCCGGTATGGACGCCCCGTACGACATCATGGCGAACACCGCTGTGAAGCTCACCGTCAACAGCCCTGAGCAGATGCGGGAGCTGGGCCGGCGGCTGGCCAAGCTGCTCCGCCCAGGCGACCTGGTGCTGCTGACCGGGCGGCTCGGCGCAGGCAAGACGACGCTGGCGCGCGGGCTGGGCGAGGCCCTTGGCGTCCGCGGCGCGGTGACCTCCCCGACCTTTGTCATCGCGCGTGTGCACCCGTCACTGAGCGGCGGTCCGGCCCTGGTGCATGTGGACGCCTACCGGCTGGGCGGGCTCGACGAGATGGAGGACCTCGACCTCGATGTGTCGCTGCCGGAGTCGGTGGTGATCGTGGAGTGGGGCGAGGGCAAGGTCGAGGGGCTGTCCGAGGACCGGGTGCACGTCCTGATCGGGCGGGCCGAGGGGGACGAGACCGTCGAGAACGACGTGCGCGAGGTGTCGATCGCGGCCGTCGGTCCGCGCTGGGCGGATACGGATCTGTCACCGCTGGTCGGCTGACATGCGACGTCCGTGTGTACGTTCCGACAAGACGTCGGCAAGATGTTGCGCGTGCGGTGCCAGGCGTGGTCACATGGATACAGAAGGACTGGTTAGGTCTACCTAACCATGCCTGCCCAGCTGCCCCAGGAGGCACCCATGCCGCGCCATGAGTCCGACGCTGACGCGCTGAGGCCGGGGCGCTCGAGCGACGAACCGTCGATGAGCCAGCTGCTGGCGGCCTGTGCCGCCGCGTCCGCGGTGTCCACACCGCCGGAGGCTCCGGAGGCGGCCACGGAATCGGGGAACGACGAGCGGCCGCAGGGGCCCCAGAGCGGGATACAGCGGGACGCCGCGTAGCCCGTTCGAGTGAATCAGGCCACTACGACGACCTTGGTGCCGACGGTCGCGAACGACCACATCGCGGCGCCGTCCGCGCGCTTCTCGCGGATGCCGCCGGTCTTCTTCTCGGCCTGGGGATCCGGCATCGAACCGTCCACCGCCGCACTGAAGCCGATCGTCACGCCCCCGGCCACCGTGAACCGTACGACGTGCTCGACGGGCACGTTGTCGGAGCCGGTGACGCTCGCGGAGCGGGACGCGACCGCGTACTGGCCGGGCGCCGGGCTGACCGTGCTCGGTACGACCGGGAAGGTGCGGGTGACCGTACCGTCCGCGCCGACCAGCCACACCCGCCGCTCATCCAGCGCATAGACGACGCGCTTGCCGGCTCCGGAGTTCGCCGGAACGGCGGGCTGCTTCGGCTCGGGGGCGGCGCTCTGGCCGGGGGAGCCGGGCCGGCCGGCGGAGGCCGAGTGGCCGGGGCGGTCCTTGCCTTGGCCATGGGGGGCGGTGGCGGCCGCCTGGTAGGCGAGGAAGCCGACGGCGGCGAGGGCCGCGGCGGTGAGCCCGGCCACGATCGTCCCCGAGTTGCTCCGTGCCACGCTGTGCCACCCCTTCGTCCCGCGTAACAGCTGTGCGGGCTGACCGTAGCACCGCAGCCGCCCGCCTCCGGGCGGCGGCGCGGGCAGTGGGCCGGACAGGGGCCCGCCGAACGCGCCGTACGCTGTACCCGTGCTGCTGCTCGCTCTTGACACCGCCACCCCCGCCGTCACCGTCGCGCTCCACGACGGGGCCGGCGTCGTCGCCGAGTCGCACGAGGTGGACGCGCGCCGCCACGGGGAACTGCTGCTGCCCGCCGTCGACCGGGTGCTGGGCGAGGCCGGGGTGCGGCTCGGTGATGTGACCGGGATCGTGGTCGGGGTCGGCCCCGGGCCGTACACGGGCCTGCGCGTCGGGCTCGCGACCGCCGCCGCCTTCAGCGCCGCGACCGGCATCCCGACGCACGGGCTGTGCACCCTGGACGGCATCGCGTACGCCGCCGGGCAGGCCGGCCTCGAGGGCCCCTTCACCGTGGCCACCGACGCCCGGCGCAAGGAGGTCTACTGGGCCCGGTACACCGACCCGCGGACCCGGATCACCGAGCCCGCCGTCGACCGGCCCGCCGAGATCGCCGGCCTGGTCGCCGGGCACCCGGCGGTCGGCGCGGGCGCGCTGCTGTACCGCGAGGCGTTCCCGGAGGTGCCGGACGGCATGCCGGAGCACCAGTCCGCGGCAGCCCTGGCGGCGCTCGCCGCCGAGAAGCTGGCCGCGGGCGAGGACTTCCTCCCCCTCCGGCCGCTCTACCTGCGCCGCCCGGACGCCCAGGTGCCGGCGAGCTACAAGGTGGTCACGCCGCGATGAGCGCGCGCACTGTCGGGACCGCGGGGGCGGTCGCGCTGCGTGAGATGCGCTGGTGGGACCTGGAGCCGGTGCTCGAGCTGGAACACGAACTGTTCCCCGACGACGCCTGGTCGCGCGGCATGTTCTGGTCCGAACTCGCCCACGCCCGCGGCCCGTACGCCACCCGGCACTACGTCGTCGCGAACGACGGTGGGAAGATCGTCGGCTACGCCGGGCTCGCCGCCGTCGACCGTACCGGCGACGTCCAGACCATCGCCGTCGCCCGCGAGCACTGGGGCACCGGCCTCGGCGCCCGCCTGCTGACGGACCTGCTGTCCGCCGCCACCGCGTTCGAGTGCCGCGAGGTGCTGCTGGAGGTACGGGTCGACAACACCCGCGCCCAGCGCCTCTACGAGCGCTTCGGCTTCGAGCCCATCGGCTTCCGCCGCGGCTACTACCAGCCGGGGAACGTCGACGCGCTGGTCATGCGCCGTACCGGACCCGTCGCGGACGAGAGCAACGACAAGCGGGCGGCCAACCAGTGAGCGCCGCAGTCAGGAACGTCGGCACCGGGTCCACGGGCCCGGCGGCGGGCGAACGCCAAAGAGGGAGAACGACCATCCATGGCTGACGAGCCACTTGTCCTCGGTATCGAGACCTCGTGCGACGAGACCGGCGTCGGCATCGTCCGTGGCCACACCCTCCTCGCCGATGCGGTCGCCTCCAGCGTGGAGGAGCACGCCCGCTACGGCGGCGTCGTCCCGGAGGTCGCCAGCCGCGCCCACCTGGAGGCGATGGTCCCCACCATCGAGCGGGCGCTGAAGGAGGCCGGGGTCGCGGCGAGCGACCTCGACGGGATCGCCGTCACCGCCGGTCCCGGCCTGTCGGGCGCGCTGCTGGTCGGTGTCGCCGCCGCGAAGGCGTACGCGTACGCCCTCGGCAAGCCGCTGTACGGCGTCAACCACCTCGCCTCCCACATCTGCGTCGACCAGCTGGAGCACGGCGCGCTGCCCGAGCCGACGATGGCGCTGCTGGTTTCCGGCGGCCACTCCTCGCTGCTGTTGTCGGCGGACATCACCGGCGACGTACGGCCGCTGGGCTCGACCATCGACGACGCCGCGGGTGAGGCCTTCGACAAGGTCGCCCGCGTGCTGAACCTCGGCTTCCCGGGCGGCCCGGTCATCGACCGCTACGCGCGCGAGGGCGACCCGAACGCGATCGCGTTCCCGCGCGGCCTCACCGGTCCACGGGACCCGATCTACGACTTCTCCTTCTCCGGCCTCAAGACCGCCGTCGCGCGCTGGATCGAGGCCAAGCGCGCCGCGGGCGAGGACGTGCCGGTCGCCGATGTGTCCGCGTCCTTCCAGGAGGCGGTCGCGGATGTGCTGACCCGCAAGGCCGTACGGGCCTGCGAGGACAACGGCGTCGACCACCTGATGATCGGCGGCGGCGTGGCGGCCAACTCGCGGCTGCGGGCGATGGCGGAGCGGCGCTGCGAGGACGCGGGGCTGAGGCTGCGGGTCCCGCGGCCGAAGCTGTGCACGGACAACGGGGCGATGGTCGCGGCGCTCGGCGCGGAGATGGTGGCCCGGGGGCGGCCCGCCTCGGCCTGGGACCTGTCCGCGGACTCCTCCCTGCCGGTGACCGAGACCCACGTACCGGACCCGAACCACCCGCACACCCACGACCACGACCACTTCCACGAGTTGAGCAAGGACAACCTCTACTCATGACCGTCGCGCTGATGTGGGAGGCGCGGGCCGTCGAGGGGCGCGGCGCACAGCTGCTGGAGTGGGCCCGCGGCCAGCGGCTCGACCCCGCCCCCCTGCGGCAGGAGACCTTCCGCGCCCCCGAGGACCGGGTGCTGGTGATCACTTGGTGGGACGCGCCGTACGACGCGGAGCTGCCCGAACTGCCCGAGCCTGACGGGAAGTTGGTGCGCCGCGCGGTGCACCGCTGGCGCTTCGAGCAGGTCTAAGCGGGCTGTCCCAGCAGCATCGTGGGGGCGCCGGCGACCCGAGTCAGCACGACCACGCAGGAGTTCGGCCCCTCCAGCTTGAGCTTCTTGCGCAGCTCCTCCGGCTCGACGGCCGAGCCGCGCTTCTTGATGACGGCGACCCCGACGCAGCGCTCGCGCAGCAGCGCCTTGAGCCGCTTGAGGTTGAACGGCAGCACATCGGTGATCTCGTACGCGGTGGCGTACGGCGTCGGGCGCAGCTCGTCCGCCGTGATGTACGCGATGGTCGGATCGATCAGCCGGCCCCCCACCTGCGCCGCCACGTCCGCCACCAGACGGGCACGGATCACCGCGCCGTCCGGCTCGTACAGCCAGCGCCCTACGGGGCCGGGCTCAGGGTCCGGCAGGCCGCTGCCGACCAGCGAGTGCGGGCCGGGGAGCAGGGTGGCCCGCCGCCGGCCGGGCGCCGTGCCGAACCAGAGCACGGCCTCCTTCACATCCCCGCCGTCCGAGATCCACTCGGCCTCGGCGTCCTCCGGTACGGCCTCGTGCGGCACGCCGGGCGCGATCTTCAAGGCCGCGTACGGGGTGGCACGGGCCATCTCGACCGCCCGGGACAGCGGCGGTGAGTACGCCTCGGGGTCGAACACCCGGCCGCGGCCCCCGCGCCGCGCCGGGTCGGCGAACACCGCGTCGTACGGCGAGGTGTCCACCTCGGCGACGTCGGCGCAGCGCACCTCGATACGGTCCGCCGACCCCAGCGCCTGCGCATTGGCGCGGGCCACGGCGCAGGTCAGCGGGTCCCGGTCGACGGCCAGTACTGAGATGCCCGCCCGGGCGAACGCGATCGCGTCGCCGCCGATGCCGCAGCACAGGTCGGCGACCCGCCGTACGCCCAGGGCCGCGAACCGCTCGGCGCGATGGGATGCGACCGAGGTGCGGGTCGCCTGCTCGACGCCGTGCGCGGTGAAGAACATGCGGTGGGCGTCCTCGCCGAACTTGGGATACGCGCGCTGCCGCAGCCGGGCCTGCCCGAGCGCGGCGGACACCAGGCCGGCCGGGTGCTCACGGCGCAGCCGGGTGGCGGTGGCCAGCTCCTGTGCGGGCTCGTAGTCGCGCAACTGGGCCAGCAGGGCCTGGCCCTCGTCGGTGAGCAGCGCGGAGAAGGAGTCGAGGTCGTTCACCGGCCCATTGTGGGCCAAGCGGCGGACGGGGAGGCAGGAACCAGTACACGTTGCGGGCCGCCCAGTCCTGCGGGTATCCGGGCCGTCCCGCTGTGGAACGAGGAGGCGTTCCCGGACCGGATGGAGTACCGCCTGGCGATGCACCGGCTCGTCCCCGCGCCATCGCAAAGGGGGCCTCGCCGTTTGTTCAGCTGCTCGTGCAGGCATCGGCCAGATCAGGAAGGCCAGACTTTTTCTGGTTTGCACCGGAGTGGGATAGTTGGTTACCAGGGACCTTTTGTGGCCAGGATGTCGTAGAGAGCATGGGGTGTGACGACGATGGCCTGGATGTCTGCGCTCATTGCCGCCGCCCAGCGGGGTAACCGGGCGGCGCGGGTCGCCGCCGGCCTTCGGGGCGCCGGGGTGAGCTGGCCGGTGCCGTGGCCGGGGCTGGCGGATCGTGGTGAGCGTGGGCAAGGGGTTGCCGGGTCGCGCCCGGTGTGGTTCGCCCAGGGCGAGGCGGCCGGCCTTGGCCGGGTGACGGTGGCTTACGAGCGGCAGGGCTGGGGGGAGCCGGTGATCCTGCTGCATGGGCTGGGCTGCGACCGCCGGGCCTGGGAGCCGGTCGGCCCGCTGCTGGCCGAGCAGCGGGAGGCGATCGCGATGGATCTGCCCGGCTTCGGGCAGTCACCCGACCTCGACCCGGCCGTGCCCCGGACGCTGGAGACAGCGGTGGCCTGGATGGGCTCGGTGTTCAGCGCCCTGGGGGTGGAGCGCCCGCACGTGGTGGGCCACTCGCTGGGTGGACTGATCGCGCTGCACCTGGGGCAGGCCGGTCTCGCCCGGAGCGTGACGGCCCTGGCCCCGGCAGGGTTTTGGACCGAGGCCGAGCGACGGTATGCCTACGCGGTGCTGAACGCGGCCCGCCAGGGCGTGCGCCTGGTGCCGGACGCCGCGCTGGGGCTCCTGGTGGGTAGCCCGCCCGCCCGCGCCGTCCTGAGCAGCGTCTTGTACGGCACGTCGGGCCCGTGTGCGCCGGGGGCGGTGGTGGAGGCGTTGCGGACGCTGCGGGAGTCGGCCGCCTTCACGGCGACCTTGCGGGCCGGTCGCGCACCGGGCCTGTTCACCGGTGACATCCCTGATGTGCCGGTCAGCATCGCCTGGGGCACCTGTGACCGCCTGCTGCCGCCGCGGCAGGCCGCCCGGGTGCAGGCCATGATTCCCAACGCGCGCCTGGTGCCCCTGAGCGGCTGCGGACATGTGCCCATGCTGGGCGCGCCCGAGCTGGTCGCACGTTTCATCCTGCATGCCACCGAGCCGCCGAAGGCCCAGCCGGTGCCGTTCCCGGGTCGGACGGCCAGCGACGAACGGTGAGATTCCGCCCCCATCGCGGTGTCAGGGCCCTCCTTCCGGGAACCATGCAAAAGGTACTAAAGGTGCATGACTCGCGAAAGGGAGTCGCTATGACACTGCCTGTACGACGCGGCACCTCCAGCACTCTTGCCCCCCAGCGCTGGACCCGCGGCCCCCTGGCAGAGTTCGATGACATCTTCGGCCGGCTGAGCAGTCTGCTGGCATCCACCGTCGGCGGAGCCATGGCACCGCTGGGAAGCCTGGGCTCCGCTGGCGGATGTGTCGGAGACCGAGGACGCCTCCTGATCGAATGCGACGTGCCCGGCGTCAAGCGCGACGACCCCGACATCGAGATGAGCGGCCCGGAGCTGGTCATCACCGGTGACCCGGAGCTGGTCATCACCGGTGACCCGGAGCTGGTCATCACCGGTGAGCTGAAGAAGCGCGAGCGGGCCGGCGTGCTGCGCCGCAGCACCCGCAGGACCGGCCACTTCGAGTACCGCACGAGGCTGACCAGCGGTATCAACGCCGAAGGCGTCGAGGCCAGCCTGAGTGAGGGCGTGCTGACGGTGAAGGTGCCCAAGGCCGAGGCGGCCAAGCCGCGCCACATCGAGATCACCGCCGGAGATTGACGGCATTCCGCATCCGCTTCAGTCGGTGCGACGGCGGCACGGAAGGCCCGGGACCACAGGAAGCCACACAGGTCCGGGGGCCGTCATGCCGTACATCACGCCACGCTGTGCGGTATCCGCGGCGAGCGCCTGGCCCCTTTCCTGCTGGTTGGGCGGCCTTCATCAACACGACGTTCCAGATGTCGGCCGCAGCGACCGGCCCAAGAGCCCATTCCCCCCCGAACGCGCGGTGATCAGCCGCCTGAACCCCCAGGAGAACCCATGGCAGTGATGGAGGCACCCCTCGCAGCGAGGACCCAGACCCTCATACCGGCGCTGAAGGACGCCCGTGCGTCCCACGCCGACATCGTCGACCGCATTCGCACTGATGTGACCGTCACACCTCCCGGTCCCTACCGGCAGATGCTCCAGCGCCAGGTCGACGACGTGCTGGACAACCTTGAGCGCATCGACGACCACCTGCGCCAGATCCAGGCCCACGACATCGTGGACCGCACCGTGGAGGTGACCCGGTCCCTGGCCCGCACCACCATGCGCATGACCAGGCTGCCCCTGACGGTCGGAGCAACCCTCGTCACCAGGTTGCTGACCGACCGGCGCTCGGCCGACCAGCGGCGGCTGCTGAAGAACGCGGAGGAGGAGTACGCGGTCGCCGCACGGGCGCTGGCGGTCAGCCGGGCCGGGGAGAGCATCGCCGAGCAGGTCTACGACCAGGAATCCGTCGACCTGCTCGCCTCGCTGCGCCGCCAGGACCAGCAGCTGCTGCAGCAGCTGGAGGGCAGTGTGGCCGAGCACGCGCGGGCCGTGGTGGCGGCTGCCGACGGCTTGCGCCGCGAACCCATCGGTGGGCCGGTCGGGGCGCTCACCCGCGCGGTGCGCACCGCCGTGGACCGGCTGCGGGAGGCGACCCGCACCGGCGGGCGGCGTACCAGGGATACCGCCGCCGGGGTGGTGCGGGAGATGCCCGATGCGACCCGCGTGGCCGAGGGAGTCCAGGGCGCGGTCATGCGGGAGCAGGACCTTCCCATCCCGAACTTCAGCCAGCTGAGCGTCAGCGAGGTTCAAGATCGCCTGCGCCCGCTGTCCCAGTCGGACCTTGCGGTGATCGAGGGATATGAGCGTACGCACGCCAACCGGCGCGGGGTGCTGGAGGCCATCGAGCAGCTGCGCGGCAGCGAGCCGTGGCCGGACTACGACACCATGGACGCCGATCAGATCACTGCCCAGTTGCAGAACGTCTCCGCCAGCGTGGCCCTCCAGGTGCTGGAGTACGAGCAGCGCCACCGGCGCCGCCAGACGATCACCAGTGCCGCTGAGGGGCGCGTCCCCATGTAGATGTCCTGCCCTTGGCCGTTGCCTGTCCCGCACCGCCGACGCGGGGCAGGCCACGCTGGTGTCGCCTCGGCGGCGTTGCTGAACTACGCAATCGGCCGAGCAAAGCGCCGCGCCCAAGCGCCACGCATCCGCTCGGGAGCACGGCATGCACGCCCTCAGGCATTTCCATGCCTCCGTGCTGCTCGACGCCGGCGAGAGCATCAGGGCCGTGAGCGTGTACCTGGGACACGCCGACCCGGCACTGACGCTGAGGGTCTACGCCCCACCTGATGGCGAGCAGTCGGACGCGCACCAGGCGAGCTGTCGATAGGCCCTTCCAGGGGCCCGGCCAGGGCCCTGACCAGGGCGGAGACGGCCCACAGACGGCCCAAGCGGACGAGCGGCGCCCCCATCGGTGCGAAAGCGCTGGTGGGGGCACCCCGGCACCCTGTTGGCACTCTAGTTGACTGAGTGCTAACGCCGTCATAGTCTCGGCGTTGGCACTCTCTACCAGGGAGTGCCAATACACGCGAGCGAGCCGAAGGGCGCGCCCGTGCCGAGAGCGATGAGGCCGAGCGCAGCGGAGCGCAGTGCCGAAGAGCGTCGGCAGGGGGTCCAAGCGCCCGGAGGTGAGGGAGCGACAAACACAGCGACGGGCAGATCCGGCACCCGCGACGACGGATCTACCAGGTCGCCACCTCAGACAGATAACCCCGTGAGATCTCCGAAGGGGGAGGTCGGATCGTGACGACCGCCAGCACCAAGGTTGCCATCAAGCCGCTTGAGGACCGTGTTGTGGTCCAGCCGCTCGACGCCGAGCAGACGACTGCTTCCGGCCTGGTTATCCCGGACACCGCCAAGGAGAAGCCCCAGGAGGGCGTCGTCCTGGCCGTGGGCCCGGGCCGCTTCGAGGAAGGTAACCGCGTGCCGCTCGACGTCAAGGTCGGCGACGTCGTGCTGTACAGCAAGTACGGCGGCACCGAGGTCAAGTACCACGGCGAGGAGTACCTCGTCCTCTCGGCTCGCGACGTCCTCGCGATCGTCGAGAAGTAGGACGGGCAGTGGGGGTGGCCCCCACATGACTCCGTAGCACGTTTTTCGACTGCGCCCCGGCTCCCGTGTCTCAACAACCGGGCGTTCGGGGCGCAGTTCTTCCGAGCGATAGCGGCCGCTCCCGGTAGGGGCTGAGCATCGCAACGAGAGGACATACGCAACTCATGGCGAAGATCCTGAAGTTCGACGAGGACGCCCGTCGCGCCCTCGAGCGGGGCGTCAACAAGCTTGCCGACACGGTCAAGGTGACGATCGGCCCGAAGGGCCGCAATGTCGTCATCGACAAGAAGTTCGGTGCTCCGACCATCACCAACGACGGTGTGACCATCGCTCGCGAGATCGAGGTCGAGGACCCGCACGAGAACCTGGGCGCCCAGCTCGTGAAGGAGGTCGCGACCAAGACCAACGACATCGCGGGTGACGGCACCACCACCGCGACCGTGCTGGCCCAGGCGCTGGTCCGCGAGGGCCTGAAGAACGTCGCCGCCGGCGCTTCCCCGGCGGCCCTGAAGAAGGGCATCGACGCCGCCGTCAAGGCCGTCGCCGACGACCTGCTGGCCACCGCCCGCCCGATCGACCAGAAGTCCGACATCGCCGCCGTTGCCGCGCTGTCCGCCCAGGACAAGCAGGTCGGCGAGCTGATCGCCGAGGCGATGGACAAGGTCGGCAAGGACGGTGTCATCACCGTCGAGGAGTCCAACACCTTCGGCCTGGAGCTCGACTTCACCGAGGGCATGTCCTTCGACAAGGGCTACCTGTCGCCGTACATGGTGACCGACCCGGAGCGGATGGAGGCCGTCCTCGACGACCCGTACATCCTGATCCACCAGGGCAAGATCTCCGCGATCGCCGACCTGCTGCCGCTCCTGGAGAAGATCATCCAGGCCGGAGCCAGCAAGCCGCTGCTGATCATCGCCGAAGATGTCGAGGGCGAGGCCCTCTCCACTCTCGTCGTCAACAAGATCCGCGGCACCTTCAACGCCGTCGCGGTGAAGGCTCCCGGCTTCGGCGACCGCCGCAAGGCGATGCTCGGTGACATCGCGGTGCTGACCGGCGCCACGGTCGTCGCCGAGGAGGTCGGCCTCAAGCTCGACCAGGTCGGCCTTGAGGTGCTGGGCTCCGCCCGCCGCGTGACCGTCACCAAGGACGACACCACCATCGTCGACGGTGCCGGCAAGCCGGAGGATGTGCAGGCCCGGATCGCCCAGATCAAGGCCGAGATCGAGACCACGGACTCCGACTGGGACCGCGAGAAGCTGCAGGAGCGGCTCGCGAAGCTGGCCGGCGGCGTGTGCGTCATCAAGGTCGGCGCCGCGACCGAGGTCGAGCTCAAGGAGCGGAAGCACCGTCTGGAGGACGCCATCTCCGCGACCCGCGCGGCGGTCGAGGAGGGCATCGTCTCCGGTGGCGGCTCCGCGCTGGTCCACGCCGCCAAGGTGCTCGAGGACAGCCTCGGCAAGCAGGGCGACGAGGCCACCGGTGTCGCCGTCGTGCGCCGCGCCGTCATCGAGCCGATGCGCTGGATCGCCGAGAACGCGGGCCTGGAGGGCTACGTCATCGCCGCCAAGGTCGCCGAGCTGGAGAAGGGCCACGGCTTCAATGCTGCGACCGGCGAGTACGGCGACCTGGTGAAGGCCGGCGTCATCGACCCGGTCAAGGTCACCCGCTCCGCGCTGGAGAACGCCGCCTCCATCGCCTCCCTGCTGCTCACCACCGAGACCACGGTGGTGGAGAAGAAGGAAGAGGAGCCCGCCGAGGCCGGTCACGGCCACGGGCACGGGCACGCGCACTGACCTCCCGGTCAGCGACCGTAAGACGCCTCGGGCCCGGCCTCCCTTCGGGGATGCCGGGCCCGGGGCGTATCTCCGGTATCCCCGCCCACTCGCTCCGCCGGCGCGGGGTCGGCTACACCTCGACGAGTCCCAGCCGGCGGAGCATGCCAAGGGTGTCCCAGTTCCACCAGGCCTCGGCGATCTTGCCCTCGGTGAACTGCCGTCACTGGGGCCCGTACCGGCGGCCGGTGCGCGAGGTGATCCCACTCAGCGCGCTCCTCGGCGCCAGCTTCACCAGGCCCGTCAGCGCCTTGTAGCGGGGGTCCGGCACGGACACCGTCTTCCCGCGCGACAGGTCCTTCATCGCCGCCGCGACCAGCCGGTCCGCGTCCAGCCACATCCACCCGGGCACATTGCCGGTGTCCATTCCCGCCCGCTCGTGGAACTCGGTGCGCACAAAACCCGGGCACAGGGCCATCAGCCGTACGCCCGACCCGGCCAGATCCCGCGCCGCACCCTGGGTGAACTGCACCACCCACGCCTTGCTCGCGCCGTACGTCCCGCGCGGTACGAACGCGGCCACCGACGCGACATTGATCACCGCGCCGCGCCCGCGCTCCCGCATGCCCTCCGACGCCGCGCTGGTCAGCCGCAGTACGGCCTCGCAGTGCACCTTGAGCATGGTCAGCTCGTCCGCCATCGGGACCTCGAGATAGCGGCCCTTGTTGCCGAAGCCCGCGTTGTTGACCAGCAGGTCCACCGGGTGCTTGCGCCCCGCCAGCCGCGCCTCGACCGCCGCGATCCCATCGTCCGTCGACAGGTCCGCGACCAGCACGTCCGCCTCGATCCGGTGCCGGTCGTGCAGCTCGGTCGCCTGCTGCCGCAGCCGCTTCTCGTCGCGGGCCACCAGGACCAGGTCGTAGCTGTCCGCCGCCAGCCGCCGGGCGAAGGCCGCTCCGATGCCCGCTGTCGATCCCGTAATCAGTGCAGTCGTCATGTCCGAACGCTAGCGCGGCGGCTGGTCGTTGCTCAGCCCCGGCTGGTACGCCTGAGTACCTTTGCCCGGGCCTCCGGGTGCAGCGCGTCCAGCGCGGGCAGCAGGCGTGGCAGCAACTCGGGTTCGAGCGTCTCGGCCCGGAACATGAAGGACACCGTCACCTCGTGGTCCGGCCGGTGCACGATCCCGATGCCGTCGCCGGCCTTGATCTCACCCGGTTCGATCACCCGGAGATACGCCCCGGGCGCCGCGGCCTGCGTGAACCGCGTCATCCACCCCTTCTCGCCGAGCCAGCCCACAAAGGTCCGGCACGGGATACGCGGGGAGGTCACCTCCAGCACCACATCGCGGCCCACCCGCCAGTGCTCCCCGATCAGTGCACCGTTGACGTCCAGCCCGGAGGTGGTGAGGTTCTCGCCGAAGACACCGCACGGCAGCTCGCGCCCCAGCTCCCGCTCCCAGAAGTCCAGGTCCTCCCGGGCGAAGGCGTACACCGCCTGGTCGTCCCCGCCGTGGTGCCGCAGATCGCACACGGCGTCCCCCGCCACTCCGCTGGCGCCCTGCCCCTTCGGCCCGGGAGCCGCCACTCGTACGGGGGCGTGGGCCGGCCGCTTGTCGATCCCGGTGACGCCGCCCGCCGCGTCGGTGTATTCAACGGCCTTGGGACTGCCCACATTCACAGAGAGAAGCTTCATCAGTGCAGGCTAGAGGCCGGAGTTCAAGCGGCGACTGACTTTCGGTCTCGCGTCCCCAAGCCCGGCTCATGCTGGACGCGTGACCGAGGCTCGTCATCTGCGGGTGCCGCGCGTCGTGGCCACCACCGGTTCCTTCTCCGGTGCCGCTCGCGAGCTGGGCTGCACCCAGCCCGCCGTCAGCCGGCAGATGAAGGCCCTGGAGCAGTCCGTGGGTACGTGTACGTCTGGAGGGCGCGGTACCGGTGCGGGTGGAGCCGGAGGTACGGCGCGAAATCGTCGCCCTCACGCTGCCGGACCTTGCCCGGGTGCAGGCGGTCGAGGCAATGCTGGAGCGTCTGGCGATGGCCGCCAGCCGCTGAGGTTCACAGAAGGTGCTTCAGTCGTTGATCACTTGGTGCCGGTGCTGACCAGCCGGTGCCGGGCCCGGCCCATGAGTTCTTCGCGCTCGTCCTCTGTCAGTCCGCCCCAGACCCCATAGGGCTCCCGTACCGCCAGTGCGTGCGCCGCGCACTCGGCGCGGACGGGGCACCGCATGCAGACCTCCTTGGCAGAGGCCTCGCGCGCACTTCGGGCCGCGCCGCGCTCGCCCTCCGGGTGGAAGAAGAGGGAACTGTCGACCCCTCGACAGGCGGCGAGGAGCTGCCAGTCCCAGAGATCGGCATTGGGACCGGGAAGGCGGGAGAAGTCTGCCATTGGTCATCCCCTCGGAGACGTTCCGCTGGATTCCGGTGGACACACTGCCCACGACCGTACATCCACTGTGTAAGTAGATGTAAATATGACTCATTGCGAATCTAGGCTCAGACACTGACGGATGGAAGAAAAGCCACCAAATAGGTCATAGGCCATTCGGATGATCCAGCCCCGCGCTGCGAGTGCTCTGTATTCGATCCCTCACGTAGAGTGTTGAAAGCGGTCACAGGAGCCCGTAACTCTTTCGGGTGACCGTCGTTGAGAGTGCGGAGGCGGTTGACGCTGCAAGTACTCGGGCAGAGGTCCGAGAGCGGGTCAATTGCTCAGGTGACGATTCGTACCAGCCTGGAGGCTCAAGGTGACGCGCATCAGCTGCGGAGGGCGGCCATGACTTCCGTCCTCGTCTGCGACGACTCCCCGCTTGCCCGAGAGGCGCTCCGCCGCGCGGTCGCGACCGTGCCCGGCGTCGAGCGTGTGACGACGGCGGCCAACGGCGAGGAAGTCCTCCGCCGCTGGGGCGCCGACCGTTCGGACCTGATTCTGATGGACGTGCGGATGCCGGGGCTCGGTGGCGTCGAGACCGTGCGCCGGCTGCTTTCCGCGGACCCCGGCGCCCGGATCATCATGCTCACCGTCGCCGAGGATCTGGACGGCGTCGCGCTCGCGGTGGCCGCCGGTGCGCGCGGCTATCTGCACAAGGACGCCTCGCGGGCGGAACTGCGGGCCACCGTGACCCAGGCGCTCGCCGACCCGACCTGGCGGCTCGCCCCGCGCCGGCTGCGCTCGGCCGAGATGGGCGCCGCGCCCACCCTCACCGCCCGCGAGATCCAGGTGCTGGAAGGCATGAGTCACGGCCGTTCCAACGCCGAGATCGGCCGTGAGCTGTTTCTCTCCGAGGACACGGTCAAGACGCACGCCCGTCGGCTGTTCAAGAAGCTCGGAGCCTCGGACCGTGCGCACGCCGTGGCGCTCGGCTTCCGCTGGGGTCTGGTCCGCTGAGGCTTCCGGCTCCGTCGGGACCTGGTCCGCTGAGTGAGCCGACGCGCTCACATCAGGGGTCCAGGTGCAGGGGCCGACGCGGAGGGTTCACGCAGACCGACGTAGAGGGGACACCCAGAGGGGTCGCGGTACGCGCCGACCGACTGCTGGTGCGTGCTGCGGCCCCGTGCGGCGTCGGCGTCCACTGCCGAAACCGAGGGCGGATGCCGCATCCTTGAGGTATGACCCCTCCCCGGCTGGGGGCTGGGGTCTGCTCACTCGGCCCGAAGGCCGCAAGACGGACAAGCCCTGTCCGGCGCCCCAGGCGCGGGTCAGAAGCTACCAATGAGGTCTCGGGCACGGCATGGGTAACACCCGAAAGGGGGAGGCGTGGGACGTGAGTGCGAGCGCGGCAGTGCATAACACTTCAGCGCACAACCACGGACGCGGTGCCGCAGACCGTTCACGGTCAAGGCACCATGGACCGATGCGCGACGACGAGAACCTGGGGGCCCCCATGAGCGGAGGCCCGGGGGAAATCGGTGCCCTCGTCCAGCGTGCTGTCGACGGGGACGAGCGGGCCACCCACGATCTGCTGGCCCATGTCCACCCGCTTGCGCTGCGCTACTGCCGTACCCGCCTGTCGCGGCTGCCCGGCGACGCCCGGCACTTCGTGGACGACCTGGCACAGGAGGTCTGTCTCGCGGTGCTGTGCGCGCTGCCGCGCTACCGCGACACCGGGAGGCCCTTCGAGGCGTTCGTGTTCGCCATCGCCGCCCACAAGGTCGCCGATCTGCAGCGGGCCGCGATGCGGCACCCGGGCAGTACGGCCGTGCCCTCGGACGAGATGCCCGAGCAGCCGGACGAATCCCTCGGCCCGGAGGAGCGGGCACTGCAGAGCAGCGACGCGGAGTGGGCGAAGAAGCTGCTCGCCAACCTTCCCGAGAACCAGCGGGAGCTGGTTTTGCTGCGGGTCGCCGTCGGGCTGACGGCCGAGGAGACCGGGCAGATGCTGGGGATGTCGCCGGGGGCCGTCCGGGTGGCGCAGCACCGCGCGCTCAGCCGGCTGCGCGCCCTTGCGGAACAGTAGGAAGCCACAAGTGACACGGCCCTGATCGGTCGTGGAATGAGACACCAGCGGAGCCCGTTAGCATGGGAGTCCGCGCCGGTGCAAGACCATCTGGGAAGGTGTCATGACTGCCAACGTCGACGCAGTGCCCGAGAAATTCGCCATGCTTGGGCTGACATACGACGACGTGCTGCTGCTGCCGGGCGCCTCGGAGGTGCTGCCGAACGCGGTCGACACCTCGTCCCGGGTCTCGCGGAACGTAGGCGTGAACATCCCGCTGGTCTCCGCGGCCATGGACAAGGTCACCGAGGCCCGGATGGCCATCGCCATGGCGCGGCAGGGCGGCGTCGGTGTCCTCCACCGCAACCTCTCCATCGAGGACCAGGCCAACCAGGTCGACCTGGTCAAGCGCTCCGAGTCCGGCATGGTCACCGACCCGATCACCGTCCGGCCCGACGCGACGCTCCGCGAGGCCGACGAGCTGTGCGCGAAGTTCCGCATCAGCGGGGTGCCGGTGACGGACGCGGCCGGCAAGCTGCTGGGCATCGTCACCAACCGCGACATGGCCTTCGAGCACGACCGCACCCGCGAGGTCCGCGAGGTCATGACCCCAATGCCGCTGGTCACCGGCAAGGTCGGGATCTCCGGCGAGGACGCGATCGAGCTGCTGCGCCGCCACAAGATCGAGAAGCTGCCACTGGTCGACGACAACGGTGTGCTCAAGGGCCTGATCACGGTCAAGGACTTCGTCAAGGCCGAGAAGTACCCCAACGCCGCCAAGGACTCCGAGGGGCGGCTGATCGTCGGCGCGGCGGTCGGCGTCGGTGACGAGGCGTTCGACCGGGCGCAGGCGTTGGTCGAGGCCGGTGCCGACTTCCTGGTCGTGGACAGCGCGCACGGTCACAGCCGGGGCATCCTCGACATGATCGCCAAGGTCAAGTCCAACATCGCCGTGGATGTGGTCGGTGGCAACGTCGCCACGCGCGAGGGCGCGCAGGCGCTCATCGACGCGGGCGTGGACGGCGTGAAGGTCGGCGTCGGCCCGGGCTCCATCTGTACCACCCGTGTCGTGGCCGGCATCGGCGTCCCGCAGGTCACGGCGATCTACGAGGCCGCGCAGGCGTGCCACGCCGCGGGCATCCCGCTGATCGGCGACGGCGGTCTGCAGTACTCCGGCGACATCGCCAAGGCGATCGCGGCCGGTGCCGACACGGTGATGCTCGGCAGCCTGCTCGCGGGCTGTGAGGAGTCGCCGGGCGAGATGGTCTTCGTCAACGGCAAGCAGTTCAAGTCCTACCGGGGCATGGGCTCGCTCGGCGCGATGCAGTCGCGCGGCCAGGCCCGGTCCTTCTCCAAGGACCGCTACTTCCAGGACAACGTCCTCTCCGAGGACAAGCTGGTCCCCGAGGGCATCGAGGGGCAGGTGCCGTACCGCGGACCGCTCAGCTCGGTTGCCCACCAGCTCGTCGGCGGGCTGCGTGCGTCCATGGGGTACGTGGGCGCGGCGACGGTGCCGGAGCTGAAGGAGAAGGGCCGCTTCGTCCGGATTACGGCAGCGGGGCTCAAGGAGAGCCACCCGCACGACATTCAGATGACGATGGAGGCGCCGAATTACACTCGGCGCTGAGGGTCGCCTCGCCGGCGGGGCCGTTCCACGGCGGCGGGGTGTTTCCACGGCGGTGGGGTGCCGCGCGCCTCAGCTTTCGCGCCCGTCCCTTCATGGGGCGGGCGGGATCTTTGTTGGTGTGTGCCCGTGGGTCCGGGTGCCGGGGCCGGGGCCTCCGGGGGTGGGGGTCCTGGACTGGGCATTTTCGGGCCTGGCGGCCCTGAATACCCTTTTACGTCCAGGACCCCCACCCGCCCCTGGCCTTCGGCATGGGGAACCCCAACGACACCCGACCCCTCCCGTTACGGCCCGCCCGGTCCCGTTTCGGCACCGGGTCCTCCCGTCGGTGGGATGACCCGGCTCTCGGGGATACTGGTAGCGGCAGACGTAGAGGGAAAGGCCACACAGGTGACTGAGATCGAGATCGGGCGCGGCAAGCGCGGCCGCAGGGCGTACGGGTTCGACGACATCGCCATCGTCCCCAGCCGGCGCACCCGGGACCCGAAGGAGGTCTCGATCGCCTGGCAGATCGACGCCTACCGCTTCGAGCTGCCCTTTCTGGCCGCCCCCATGGATTCGGTCGTCTCCCCGCAGACCGCCATCCGCATCGGCGAGCTGGGCGGTCTCGGTGTTCTGAACCTCGAGGGTCTGTGGACGCGGTACGAGGACCCGGAGCCGCTGCTCGCCGAGATCGCCGAGCTGGATGAGCGGAACGCGACCCGCCGGATGCAGGAGATCTACGCCGCGCCGATCAAGGAGGAGCTGATCGGGCAGCGTCTGAAGGAGGTGCGCGACTCCGGTGTCGTCACCGCCGCCGCGCTCTCCCCGCAGCGCACCGCGCAGTTCTCCAAGGCCGTCGTGGACGCGGGTGTGGACATCTTCGTGATCCGCGGCACGACCGTCTCGGCCGAGCACGTGTCGGGCCGCGCTGAGCCGCTGAACCTCAAGCAGTTCATCTACGAGCTGGATGTGCCGGTGATTGTGGGTGGCTGCGCCACGTACACCGCGGCGCTGCACCTGATGCGTACGGGTGCGGCCGGTGTTCTCGTCGGCTTCGGCGGCGGCGCCGCCCACACCACCCGCAACGTCCTCGGCATCCAGGTTCCGATGGCGACCGCCGTCGCGGACGTGGCCGCTGCACGCCGGGACTACCTCGACGAGTCCGGCGGCCGCTACGTCCACGTGATCGCGGACGGCGGCGTCGGCTACAGCGGCGACCTGCCGAAGGCGATCGCGTGCGGTGCTGACGCGGTGATGATGGGCTCGCCGCTCGCCCGCGCGACCGACGCGCCCGGCCATGGCCACCACTGGGGCATGGAGGCCGTTCACGAGGACGTGCCGCGCGGCAAGCGGATGAACCTCGGCGCGGTCGGTACGACCGAGGAGATCCTCCTCGGCCCGTCCCACACCCCCGACGGTTCGATGAACTTCTTCGGCGCGCTGCGCCGGGCGATGGCGACGACCGGCTACTCGGACCTCAAGGAGTTCCAGCGTGTCGAGGTCACGGTCGCGCCGGCCCAGCACCAGAAGCGGTGACTCCCCCAGCTACCCCTGGGGGCACTCCCTCAGCTACCGCTGGGGGTACCCCACCCGGGCCGCCAGGCCCAGGGGGATTACCGCTGGGGGTGTGCCCCCAGGAGGTGTCCCCACGCGCTGAGCGGATGACGAAGAGGGGCCCTGGCATGCCAGGGCCCCTCGGGTTTTTCCCGCCCACCTGAAAAGGGGTGGGCGGGCGGGAGAACTCCGGCGCGAGCGCCGGGGAGAGGCGGGGCGCCGGGTTCGGCCTGGAACCCGCGCCGGTTAGAGGCGGTGGGTCGTGCCGGGCGGGGCCGCGCCGCGGGTGTCCAGTAGCAGTTGGGCCTTCACCGCCAGGCCCTGCAGGTCGTACGTACGGTGGTGCTGCAGAAGCAGCGTCAGGTCGGCCTCCGCCGCGGCCTCGTACAGTGACTCGGCACGCGGCACCGGCCGCCCCAGCACTCGCCACTCCGGGACGTACGGGTCGTGATAGCTCAGCTGCGCCCCCATCTCCATCAGCCGTGAGGCGATCTCCCGCGCGGGCGACCCCTCCTGGTCGCCGATGTCGGGCTTGTAGGTGACCCCCAGCAGCAGCACGCGCGCGCCGCGCGCCGACTTGCCGTGCTCGTTGAGGAGCGTGGCGCAGCGCTGGATGACGTACCGCGGCATGCGCATGTTGATCTCCTGTGCCAGCTCCACCATCCGCAGCGGGTAGCCGAGGCTGCGGGCCTGGTACGACAGGTAGTTGGGGTCGATGGGCACGCCGTGGCCGCCGACGCCCGGTCCCGGCCGGAAGGCCTGGAAGCCGAACGGCTTCGTTTCGGCGCAGCGGACCACGTCCCACAGATCGACCCCGATGTCGTGGCAGAAGACCGCCATCTCGTTGGCGAGCGCGATATTGACGTGCCGGTAGTTGTTTTCCAGCACCTTCACGGTCTCCGCCTCGCGCGGCCCGCGGGCCCGTACGACCCGGTCGGTGACCCGTCCGTAGAAGGCCGCGGCCGCATCCGTGCAGGCGGGCGTGAGGCCGCCGATCACCTTGGGCGTGTTGGCATAGCCGTAGCGGCGGTTGCCGGGGTCGAGGCGGGTGGGGGAGTAGGCGAGGTGGAAGTCGCGCCCGGCCCGCAGTCCGGAGCCGCTCTCGAGGATCGGGCGCAGGAATTCCTCGGTGGTGCCGGGGTAGACAGTGGACTCCAACAGGACAAGGGTGCGCGGGCGCAGACGGGTCGCCAGTTCCTGGGCCGCCTCGCCGACCGCCGTGAGATCCAAGGTCCGGTCCTCGCTCAGCGGTGTGGGGGCGCAGATCACCGCCGTACGGACCCGGCCCAGTTCTGCCGGGTCCGTTGTGGCCCGGAAGCCCCCCGAGAGCATCCGGCGGATTTCGGCGGCGGTGAGGGAACCCTCCACAGGTGGGTGGCCGGCCCGCAGTTCGGCGATGGCGCTGGTGTCCGAGTCATAGCCGATCGTGGAGATGCCGGAGGCGGTGGCGGCCTGGGCGAGGGGGAGACCGAGGTGGCCGAGTCCGACGACCACGAGGTCTGCGGGCATGGCTGGGCCGTCCTTCCGAAGACGGTGATGTATGGCGCTATGTAAGGCTAACCACACATATGACTGATATTGAGGATTGACGGGCAGGTGGCGGGCGGATGGCGGGTACGGGAGCAGGGTGGCTGCGGGCCCGGCGCGCGGTCAGAATCGTCGAGCGGGGGGATGGTGTGCCGGACCACTACGGGAGGCAGCAGTGAGCACAGCGACACTGGGACCGGCCGAGCGCAGCGAGGCGCTTGCCCGGATGGCGGAGCGTGAGCTGGACATCCTCGTCGTGGGCGGGGGCGTGGTCGGCGCGGGTACGGCGCTCGACGCGGCGACCCGCGGCCTGGCGACCGGCCTGGTCGAGGCGCGCGACTGGGCCGCGGGGACCTCGTCGAGGTCGAGCAAGCTGATCCACGGCGGACTGCGCTACCTGGAGATGCTCGACTTCGCGCTGGTGCGCGAGGCGCTGAAGGAGCGTGGGCTGCTCACCCAGCGGATCGCGCCGCACCTGGTCAAGCCGGTGCCGTTCCTCTACCCGCTGCGGCACAGGGGCTGGGAGCGGCTGTACACCGGAGCGGGCGTGGCGCTGTACGACCTGATGTCCATCTCCTCCGGGCAGTCCCGCGGCATGCCCGTCCACCGGCACCTCACGCGCCGTCAGGCGCTACGGGTGGCGCCCTGCCTGAAGAAGGACGCGCTGGTCGGCGCGATCCAGTACTACGACGCTCAGATGGACGACGCCCGGTATGTCACCACCCTGGTGCGTACGGCGGCTTCATACGGCACGTACGCCGCCAACCGGGCCCGGGTCGTCGGCTTTCTGCGCGAGGGAGAGCGCGTCGTCGGTGCCCGGGTGGCGGACGTGGAGGCCGGGGGCGAGTACGAGGTGCACGCCCGGCAGGTGGTGAACGCCACAGGGGTGTGGACGGATGAGACCCAGGCGCTGATCGGGGAGCGGGGCCAGTTCCACGTACGGGCCTCCAAGGGCATCCACCTGGTGGTGCCGAAGGACCGGATCCACTCCACGACCGGGCTCATTCTGCGCACCGAGAAGAGCGTGCTGTTCGTGATCCCGTGGGGCAGGCACTGGATCATCGGCACCACGGACACCGACTGGGACCTGGACAAGTGTCATCCGGCCGCGTCCAGGGCCGACATCGACTACCTGCTGGAGCACGTGAACGAGGTGCTGGCGGTGCCGCTGACGCGTGACGACGTGGAAGGGGTGTACGCCGGGCTCCGCCCGCTGCTGGCGGGCGAGTCCGAGGCGACGAGCCAGCTGTCGCGTGAGCACACGGTCGCGCATCCCGTGCCGGGCCTGGTGGTGGTCGCGGGCGGCAAGTACACGACGTACCGCGTGATGGCCAAGGACGCGGTCGACGCGGCGGTGCACGGGCTGGACCGCCGCGTCGCGGAGAGCATCACCGAGGATGTGCCGCTGGTCGGCGCGGAGGGGTACCGGGCGCTGTGGAACGCGCGGGCCCGGATCGCGGCCGACACGGGCCTGCATGTGGCGCGTATCGAGCACTTGCTCAACCGGTACGGCGCGCTGGCCGAGGAAGTCCTCGAACTCATCCGGAGGGACCCGTCGCTGGGCGAGCCGCTGATCACGGCGGAGGACTATCTGCGGGCGGAGATTGTCTACGGGGCGTCGCACGAGGGCGCTCGGCATCTGGACGATGTGCTGACACGGCGTACCCGCATCTCGATCGAGACCTTCGACCGGGGTACGCGCTGTGCGCGCGAGGCCGCGGAGCTGATGGCGCCGGTCCTGGGCTGGGACAAGGAGCAGATCGAGAAGGAGGTCGCGCACTATGAGAAGCGGGTGGAGGCGGAGCGGGAGTCGCAGCTTCAGCCGGATGACTTGACGGCCGATGCGGCGAGGCTGGGGGCCCCGGACATCGTTCCGCTCTGAGCGGCGCGCACCGAAGGGGCGGGTCAGGGGCGCGGAGCGCAGAACTCCGCGTCCAGGGCCCGCTTTTCGGCGCGGTCGTCCCCCACGGCATCCGTGTTCACGCGATAGCTGAACACATGGCTGCCGTCCGCCGTGCCCGCCGCGCGGACGTAGCTGCCGAGGATGCTGCCGTTGTGCCCCCATACGGTCACCCCGCACGACAGCTGTGTGGGAAAGATACCCAGCCCGTACCGCCCGTGCGACCCCGAGGTGTCCCGCATCTGCCGCAGCTGCTCGGGCGGGAGCAGAGCGCCGCTCAGCAGGGCGGAGAAGAAGCGGTTGAGATCGCCGAGTGTGGACACCGCCTCGCCCGCGGCCCCCGCGCCGGACGGGTCGAGGTCGGTGACGTCCACCGGCCGTGGCGTGGCACGTGTGGGGGGCGGCGGAGCCGGGGTGGTCGGGGATGGCGCGAACAGCATGGTCGGCGTGGCCGGAGCCGGGCTGGATGCCGTTGGTGAGGTGGCCGAGGCAGGCGCCGTTGTGGGCGCGGCCGAGGCGGTCGGCGACGGTGAGCTGGGTGTGGTCGAGGCAGGCGCCGTTGTGGGCGCGGTCGGGGCGGTCGGCGACGGTGAGCTGGGTGTGGTCGATGCAGGCGCCGTTGTGGGCGCGGTCGGGGCGGTCGGCGACGGTGAGCTGGGTGTGGTCGATGCAGGCGCCGTTGTGGGCGCGGTCGGGGCGGTCGGCGACGGTGAGGCGGTCGGCGCGGCCACGCCTGAGTACGCCCGGCCGTGCGGGCCCGGCAGATCCTCCCGCGTACCGGGGAAGGACGTACCGGTCAGCCCCAGTGGCTTCAGGATCCGCCGCTCGATCTCCCGCGCGTACGGCTGCCCCGTCACCTTCTCGACGATCAGCCCGAGCAGCACGTAGTCGGTGTTGGAGTAGTGGTAGCCCGAGCCGGCCGGGAAATAGGGCGTGTGCCGCAGTGCCGTACGGACCAGCTGCTCCGGCGTGGTGCGGGAGCCGGCGCGGTGCGCGGCGAGCCCCTGCCCGAAGAACCCCGCACTCAGCCGCCGGTCCGTCACGTAGTCGAACAACCCACTCGTATGGTCCAGGAGTTGGCGGATGGTGATCCGGCGGCCGTCGTTGCCGTTGCCACGTACCAGGCCCGGCAGATGGGCCTCGACCGCGTCACTCAGGGACAGCCGGCGCTCCGCCACGAGCTGGAGCACGACGGTCGCCACGAAGGTCTTGGTGATGCTTCCGGCCCGGAAGCGGTCGTAGGCCCGGATGTGCCGATGGCTCCGCAGATCGGCTACCCCGGCGGCCGTGAAGCGCCCGCCCTTTCCGTGTTCCCAGGACATCGCGGCCGCGCCCGGCGCGTCCCTGGCCGTCATCAGCCGCCCGACGGCCGCCCGCACCGCGGGCCGTTCGGCGGGCGGCTGTCCGTGCCGAGGCGCGCCGCAGCCGCCGGCGAGCAGCGCGACCGCCACCGCCAGCGCCGCCGGCTGTGCGGTTCGCTTCGGCATGGGCACCTCGAGTCTGGTACGAGGACCCATCATGCCCCTGGGGTGGGGGGCCGCTGTCAAGCGGGGGCCCTGGGCATGGACCCGGGCCTTTTCCGCCACGGGGCATGAGGGAGAATGGAGGCTCTGCCGGGGCGGGGTCGCCCGAGTTGGACGCAACGCCAAAGACATACCAACTCGGTGCGAACGTGGATTGATTGCGCTGAGGGGATGCATGTCGAAGGCGGAGAAGACACAGGGCAGCACAGGTCGTCTCCTCGCTGGGCGCTACCGGCTCGGGGAGGTGCTGGGCCGGGGCGGCATGGGCACGGTCTGGCGGGCCGTTGACGAGACCCTGGGCCGGACAGTCGCGATCAAGGAACTGCGGTTCCCGAGCAGCGTCGACGAGGACGAGAAGCGGCGCCTGGTCACCCGTACGCTGCGCGAGGCGAAGGCGATCGCACGCATCCGCAGCCATGGCGCGGTCACGGTCTACGACGTGGTCGACGAGGACGACCGGCCGTGGATCGTCATGGAGCTGATCGAGGGCTCCTCGCTCGCGGATGTCATCCGGGAAAAGGGCACCTTGACGCCGTATCGGGCCGCCGAGGTGGGACTCGCCGTCCTGGAGGTGCTGCGCGCGGCGCACCGCGAAGGCATCCTGCACCGCGATGTGAAGCCGTCCAACGTGCTGATCTCGGACGACGGGCGGGTGGTGCTCACCGACTTCGGCATCGCGCAGGTGGAGGGCGACCCCTCGGTCACCTCGACGGGCATGCTCGTCGGCGCGCCCTCGTACATCTCGCCGGAGCGGGCGCGTGGCCACAAGCCCGGCCCCCCGTCGGACCTGTGGTCGCTGGGCGCGCTGCTGTACGCCTGTGTGGAGGGCGTGCCGCCGTACGACAAGGGCTCGGCCATAGCGACGCTGACGGCCGTGATGACCGAGCCGCTGGTGCCGCCGAAGAACGCGGGCCCGCTGGCGGAGGTCATCCATGGCCTGCTCGTGAAGGACCCGGAGCTGCGGCTGGACGAGGATGACGCGCGAACGCTGCTGACGGACGCGCTGACCGCCCCGGAGGAGAAGGAGCCGCCGGCGCCCGAAAAGCCCGAGCCGACGCAGGTGATGGCCGTGCCGGCGCAGCCCGCGGAGGAGTCCGCCTCCGCGGCTTCGCGGCGGGCGGAGGTGGAGACGCGGCTGCGTGGTGCGCTGCAGTCCGTACGGAACGCGGCGGCCGCGGCGAAGGCCAAGCCCGTTGCGGCCGCGCCCGCATCCCGGTCGGGTCCTTCCTCCGGTGCCCCGGACCGCCAGCCCCCACCGTCGTCGATCACGGATGTGGTACCGAAGCGGACGCTGGTGATCCTGGCGGCGGTTGTGGCCCTGATCGTCCTCGGTACGGTGCTTGTGTTCGCGCTGGACGGCAGCGGCGGTGGCCAGGGCAAGGACGCCAAGGCCAAGGACGACAAGGCTGTTTCGAGCGGCGCGAGCGCCGGAACGGGGCAGGCCAAGCCCTCTGACAAGCCGTCGGAGACATCGCAGACCGATAGCGAGACAGGAGCACCGCAGAAGCCGAGTCAGGGGTCCGTCCAGCCCAAGGACAAGCAACCGGGCAACACCAAGCCGGACGAGAAGTCCGGCTCCGGCGGGCTGCCGAGCGGCTTCGAGCGGATCCGGAACGACCGCTTCAAGTTCAGCATCGCCATGCCCACGGGCTGGAAGCTGCTGCGGATCGCCGGAGCGGGCTCGGGCGCCGTCTACAGCAAGTCCGGCGGCTTCCCGCGTCTGCAGGTCGACTTCAGCGACCAGCCCAAGTCTGACGCGGCGGCCGCCTGGCGCAGCGCTGAACCCGCGGTCCGCCAGAACGCCAACGGCTACTTCAGGGTCAGGATCACCCCGGTCAACTACCGCGGCTACCCGACGGTCGCCGACTGGATCTTCGAGCAGACCCTGAACGGTGAGCGGGTGCGGGTGCTCGACCGCGGCATGAAAGTCGACAGCACGCACGGTTATGCGATCATGATCACGTGCAAGAAGAGCGAGTGGGACGGCAAGGAGTGCCGCACGCTGCGTGACACGGCGTTCAAGACCTTCAGGCCGCTGGGTGCGTGAGAGGCTGCAGAGCGGAAGAGCGGACGGGCTGAACCGTACAATTCGCGGGGGTTCGGACGTCCGCTCGGCAGGGCCCGGCCCGGGCACGTATCGTGAAACCACGCGGACCGTACGCAGCCGCAACAAGCCGGGAAGCGACCGAAATTGACGGTTTCGGGCGTGTGAGACGCATGCTGGGGAGGCGTCGTGCACGACTACGCGGGACGGGTGCTCGCCGACCGCTACCGCCTGCCCCGACCGCCCTCCGACGAGTACGACTTCGTCGAGACGCGTGCGTTTGACACGTACAGCGGCCAGGAGGTCATGGTCCGTCAGCTTCCGCTGCCCGAGGTCGTCGACGCGGAGTTCGTGGACGCGGAGGTCGCCGGAGCCGACGGGCGGTACCGGGCGCAGGGTGGCGTGGCTCGTACGGCGCGGCGGGTGAGCGACCCGGCGGTGCAGCGGGCCATCGACGCCGTGCGAGCGGCCGCCGGGGTACCCGACCATCCTCGGCTCGACCAGGTCTTCGACGTGTTCGCCGAAGGCGGCAGTCTGTGGATCGTCAGCGAATGGGTGGTCGCGCGGCCGCTGTCGGCGCTCCTCGCCGAGCGGCCGATGTCGCCGCATCGCGCGGCGGAGGTGGCCGCCGACATCCTCACGGCACTGCGCGCCGTGCACGCCCACGGCTGGACGCACCGCAATGTCACTGCCCGGACGGTGCTGGTCTGCGACGACGGACGCGCCATGCTCACGGGCCTGGCGGCCGGCGCGGCCGAAGAGGCCCTGTGCGGCTACGACCCGGTGCCGCGCGCCCGGGGCGCGGGGCGCGGCGTTGGTTCGGCCGGTGACGACCCGGACCACGGCCGCCCGGAGGCGAGCGCGCGAACACCAGCACATGCGCTGGGCTCGCCGGTCGGCGGCCGCGGCTGGGGCCCGAGCCCGGATCCGTCGCTTGACCCTTACGGACCTGCGGCGCCTGGCCCCTCCGGACCGGAGCCGGGTGTACCAGCCGAGCCCGATGCCGCGGTGCTCTCCGCCAACGGAGGCTACGCCGCCGAGGACGGCCACGACGGTGCGGTGGGTCCCGACCCCCGGACCGCGGGTGCGAGGGCGATCGCAGCCAACCTGGCGCGAGCCAGGACAGCCGCCGCACGTAACCGCGTCCGGCCCGAAGGCCCGGGAGACCTCGGCAGCGAGTACGGCGATTACGCCGCCACGCACACGGCCGGCCCAGGCGCTCTCCCGGCTCCTCGCCCCGGGACCGGTGCCTTGGCCGAGGCAGGCACGGGCGTGCCCGCGGGACTGCCCGCCCCGCGGGCCGCGCACGGCGAAACCGCCATCGAGGCACCGGTCAACGCTCAGTGGGACACATCGGCGGGACGGGAGACAGCCGGAGCCGGCGGCACCTACAGCGGCCCCGTCACGCCGCTCGCCGCCGAGCGCGCCCGCCAGGCCCGTATGGTCGTCGTCGGTGCCGTCACCGAGCGATGGGCTCCCGAACAGGCCCGTCCCATCCAGGACAACGGGCGGCCCGTGGCAGGCGCCGTCGGCCCTGCCACCGACTTCTGGGCGCTCGGCGCCCTGCTTTTCCGTGCCGTCCAGGGCCACGCCCCCTTCCCCGAGGAGAGCGCCGCCGAACTCGTCCAGCTCGTGTGCTCCGAGCCGCCCGCGTACGCGGAGGAGTGCGGCCCGCTGCGCCCCGTCGTCGAGTCACTGCTGCGTCAGGACCACAGTGAGCGCCCCGACATGGAGGAGCTGCGCGGCTGGCTGCACTCGCTCATCCGGTCCGCGCCGGAGCCGGACATCGGCAGCCGTACGGTCGTCGTGCCGTCCCTCGGCGGCAGCGGCGCCGTCCCGGCCCTGGGCACCGGCGTGGTGAACCCCGGGCGCCTGCCGGTGGTACGCCGCCGGGGCGAGCTGGTCCGCAGGCGCCGCGTCGGGTCCCCGGCGGTTGTCCACGGCCGCCACAAGAAGGCCAAGGGGCCGCGACAGCGCAGCCCGCGCAGCCTCGGGCTGCTGCTCGTCGGCCTGATCCTGCTGGCGCTGATCGCCACCGTGGCGTACGCCGCGCTGTTCCTGCCGCGTGCCGCAGAGCAGCAGGACAGCGGCGGCCGGGAGCGTACGGGCGCGGCGGGCGCGGCGAGTTCGGCCCCCGCCCAGGGCGGACCGACGCCCTCCCAGGACCAGGACACCCAGACGCCCATCTCCCAGCAGCCGCAGACGACCGCGCCCGCGGACCTCCCGCAGGGCTTCGCCCTGCGCACGGACCCGAGGGGCTTCGAACTGGCCGTCCACAAGGACTGGGAGCGGCGCGGCGAGAACGACCGCGGCCAGATCCGCTACCTCGGCGGCGACTACGAGCTGATCGTGGTCCCCGGCCGCGACTCCGTCGACACCTACGGCAGCGACCCGATGGCCTACCAGCAGGAGAAAGAGCGGGAGTTGGCGTCCTTCCGCTCCTCCCAGTGGTCCTCGGCCTCTGGCCTGCGCCGTATCGACGTCGGGCAGACGGCGATGGCGGAGGGCTCGTACACCTGGAAGGACAGCAGCGGCCGCGAGGTGTACGCCCGTAACCTCGCCATGATCCTCGACCGTCGCTACCACCTGGTGCTGGTCATCGGCCCAGCCGGCAAGCGCGACGACGTCGACCGCTTCTTCGAGCAGGCGGCCGACACCTACCGCGTCAGGTGATCGCTCGGCCTCTGCCGCACCGCGCAGGCCGCGCCGGGGATCTTTTCCGGGCAGCGGCAGGACAATGGGGCAGGATTGCACCATGGAGACCATTGGGGGTGAAGGCAGCGGCGGTCTGATCGCGGGGCGTTACCGGCTCGGTGCCCGCCTCGGGCGTGGCGGCATGGGCACCGTGTGGCGGGCCACGGATCAGCTGCTCGGCCGTGAGGTGGCCGTCAAGGAACTGCGCCTGGACGACGACCTGCCGGACGAGGACTGCCGCCTGCTGCGCGAGCGGACCCTGCGCGAGGCCCGTACGGTGGCGCAGTTCCATCACCCGAACGTCGTCGTCGTGCATGATGTGGTCGAGCAGGACGAACGCCCCTGGATCGTGATGGAGTTGGTGGACGGCCGTCCGCTCAGCGACCAGCTGGCCATCGACGGGCCGGTCGGCGCGCGTGAGGCGGCCCGGATCGGTCTCGCGCTGCTGGGCGCGCTGCGCGTGGCGCATGCGCACGGTGTGCTGCACCGGGACATCAAGCCCGCGAACGTCCTGATCGAGGAGGGCACCGGGCGCGTCGTGCTCACCGACTTCGGCATCGCCCGGATCGCCGACAGCACCACGATCACCGAGACGGGCACGTTCGTCGGCTCCCCCGAGTACACCGCGCCGGAGCGGATGTCCAGCGGCCCCACCGGACCGGAGTCCGACCTGTGGTCGCTGGGCGTGCTGCTGTGCGCGGCCCTGAGCGGCAAGTCGCCCTTTCACCGCCACTCGTTGGGGGCTGTGCTGCACGCGGTCGTCTACGAGGACTTCATCCCGCCGGAGGCCGCGGCACCACTGCTGCCGGTCGTACGGGGCCTGCTGGAGCGGGATCCGGAGCGGCGGCTGGACGCGGCCGGGGCCGAGTGGCTGCTGTCGGAGTACCTGCGGACCGGGCGGATGCCCGACGCGGCGCCGGCCGCCACCCGGCAGGGCGTCGCCCCGGTGCCGCCGGGCCGCTGGCGCGCGGCCCGCGCACGGGCCGCCCTGACGGCCGCGCTGCTGGTCGTGGCGGCAGGCGGGGCCGGGGTGGCGGCCGTGGCCATGCTGGTGGACCACAACGGCGGGGCCACCGCCGGCGGGCAGAGCGGCGCGAACGGGAATGGCCCGCACCCCACGGGGACCCAGCTCACCCCGTCCCCGACGGTGACCATCACCGAGACCGGCACCGCGCCGCCGACCGTCCCGCAGGGCTATCGCACCGTCTCCGACCCCGCGGGCTTCCGCCTCGCCGTTCCCGAGGGCTTCACCCGCTCCTTCCAGCCGCCGAGGGTGTACTACTACTCGGCCGGCGAACGGTTCCGGATCGGCATCCACATCCAGCAGGCCAAGCAGGGCGGTGCGCTGGCGGCGATGCGGAAGGCCGACGCCGAAGGCCCAGGCCACTACAAGGGTTACCGCGCCGGCACGGTCACCAGGACGACACACGACGGACACCCGGCCGCCCTCTGGGAGTTCACCTGGGACGGCTTCGCCGCGGACGGCGGGCCCAGGCACACCTTCGACCTCAGCTGGGACGAGGACGGCAGGATGTACGACATCTGGATCTCGGCTCCCGTCAGCGAACAGTCCTTGGCGCAGCGGCACTTCGACGTCGCGCTGAGCAGCTTCGTGGACACCGGTCCGCCGTCCTGAACCGACCGGCCACCAGGCGTGACGGGCTTTGTTACGGTGCTGCATCCGAACATGACCCGACTGCTACGGGCGTCCGGCCAGTCGCCATGATGGGCGCATGATGAACAATGGGGGACGGGTGAACGAGCCCACCAGCTACAGTCTTCAGCCGCCGCAGGCCGCCCCTGCCCAGCCGCCGCAGGCCCTGTACCAGGACGGGGGGCAGCAGAGCGCGTACGTGCCGACGCAGAGCGGCTCCATGCCCGGCGGTGGTGGCGGCCAGGGTGCCACCGCGGAGTCCGACCCCAATGCCGGCCGTCTGATCGGCGGGCGCTACCAGCTCGTCTCCCGCCTGGGACACGGCGGTATGGGAACCGTCTGGCGGGCGCGGGACGTGGTCGTCGACCGCGAGGTCGCCGTCAAGGAGCCGCGCGTACCGGACCATCTGCCGGAGCGCGAGCGCCAGACCGTGTACCAGCGGATGCAGCGTGAGGCGCGGGCCGCCGCCCGGATCAGCCACCCCTCGGTCGTCACCATGCATGACGTGGTGATCGAGGACGGGCGGCCGTGGATCGTCATGGAGCTGGTGCGCGGCCGTTCGCTGGGCGACCAGTTGCACGAGGGCACGCTCGACCACCGCGAGGCGGCCCGGATCGGCCTCGCGGTCCTCGGTGCGCTCGCCGCCGCTCACCAGGCGGGTGTCCTGCACCGGGACGTCAAGCCGGACAATGTGCTGCTGGGCGGTGGGGGTACCTCCCATGCCGAAGGCTATGGGGGAGACCGGGTCGTGCTCACCGACTTCGGCATCGCGCAGGTCGAGGGCGAGCAGGGCCTGACGGAGACGGGAGCGTTCGTCGGCTCGCCCGAGTTCGTCGCTCCGGAGCGGGTGCTGGGGCAGCGGCCCGGACCGGAGTCCGACCTGTGGTCACTGGGCGTCGTGCTGTACGCGGCGGTGGAGGGCATGTCCCCGTACCGCCGTTCCAACACCCCGGCGACGCTGCAGGCCGTGCTGTCGGCCGAGCCCCAGGCCCCCGCCCGCGGCTCCGGCCCGCTCGCCACCCTCATCATGCAGCTGCTGCGCAAGGACCCGGCCGCGCGCCCGTCGGTGCAGGAGGTCCGGCAGGTTCTCGAGCGCGTCGCGGCGCCGCCGCAGCCGACGGCGCCGCTGCCGGTCACCGGCGGAGCGAAGGCACTGAAGGCCAGCCGCAAGGCGCAACTCGGCCTCGCCGGGGGCGTACTGGCCGTGGCGCTCGCACTGGTTCTCACCCTGACGAAACCCTTCGCGGGTGACGAGCCGCCCGAGGGCTGGGTCGTGCGGGAGGAGGGCGAGATCGTCAAGGCGTCCCTCTCCCTGCCGAAGGACTACCAGCGGAAGGTGGACTCCGACACCGATGACGAGGGGCGCCTGACCTTCTACGACCCCAGCGGGGTGTTCAGCGTCGAGCTCGAGCGGGTGGCGAACGGCGAGGACGTCGGCCCGGTCGCCGAGGAGGCCAAGGAGTGGGCGACGTACTACAAGAGCGGTGAGGACTCCTCGATGAAGCACGTGACGTCCACGACGGCCCGGTCCACCCAGCAGGGCAAGCAGGCGGCGGACATCACCACCGTCTATCGGGCGTATGAGGACGTCACGGATCCCACCAACATCGTCTACCGGCGTCTCGACCACCTCTATGTCAATGACCGGAAGGTCTACTGGCGGCTGTCGATGACCATGCCCGACAAGGGCCCGGTCGCGGCGATGGGCAAGCAGTTCTTCGATGATGTGGTGAAGCACCTGAACATCGACGAACAACAGCTCTGAGCCACGCGGGCGTGCCCTCCGGCACGACGAAACGCCCCTGATCGGCTGGTTGTGCCAGTCATCACTGGCACAGTGGCGGAAAAGTGGTTACTACCGGGTACCCAACGGGGCCGCTCGCCAATACGCTGCCAGGCATGACGGACTCGCAGGGCACCATGACGAAAGCCGAACCCACCACGTCCGGCAACCAGGTCTTCACCGCCCCGGAGGGCACCCGCACCGCAGCCGACGTGGTGACCCCCGACCTGGTCGCCCGGCTCACCCGCGATGTGGTGGGCACCGGCTCCACCGCCAACCACACCCCCTTCACCGGGGAGAAGCTGGCAGACCTGCCCGAGTCCACGCCCGAGGACGTGGCCACCGCATTCGCCCGCGCCCGCGAGGCCCAGAAGGCGTGGGCGGCCACGCCCGTACGCAAGCGCGCCGCCGTGCTGCTCCGCTTCCACGACCTCGTCCTGGAGCGCCAGGCCGAGGTCCTGGACCTCATCCAGCTGGAGACCGGCAAGGCCCGGCTGCACGCGCACGAGGAGGTGCAGGCGGTCGCCGTCGCCGCCCGGCACTACGGACGCAAGGCCCCGGCGTATCTGCGGCCCAAGGGCCGCACCGGCGTCGTACCGACCCTCACCAAGGTCACCGAGCTGCGTCAGCCGCGCGGTGTCGTCGGCCAGATAGCGCCCTGGAACTATCCCTTCGAGCTGTCCGCCGGCGACGCGCTGCCCGCCTTCGTCGCGGGCAACGCCGTGGTGATGAAGCCCGACACCGAGACCGCGCTCACCGCGCTGTGGGCGCGTGAGCTGCTGATCGAGGCAGGCCTGCCGGCCGGGGTGTGGCAGGTCGTCCTCGGCGAGGGGCCGGTGGTCGGCCCGGCCGTCGTCGAGCATGCCGACTACGTCTCCTTCACCGGCTCCACCCGCACCGGCCGCGAGGTCGCCCAGAGCGCCGCCGCCCGTCTCGTCGGCTGCTCCCTCGAACTCGGCGGCAAGAACGCCATGCTGGTGCTGCACGACGCCGACCTCGACAAGGCCGCCGCCGGCGCGGTCCGGGGCTGCTTCTCCTCCGCCGGTCAGCTGTGCATCTCCATCGAGCGGCTGTACGTCCACGAGTCCGTCGCCGACGCGTTCCTCGAGCGCTTCGCGGCCCGTACGCGCGCGATGCGCCTGGGCGCCGCGCTGGCCTACGGCGCCGACATGGGCTCGCTCGTCTCGCAGCGGCAACTGGACAACGTCACCCGGCATGTGGAGGAGGCCGTCGGAAAGGGCGCGACGGTCGTCGCGGGCGGCCGCCCCCGGCCCGAGATCGGCCCGCTGTTCTACGAGCCCACGATCCTCGACGGCGTGGAGTCCCCGATGGCCGTCTGCGCCGAGGAGACCTTCGGCCCGGTCGTGTCCATCTACCGCTTCAGCGACGAGGACGAGGCCGTGGAGCGCGCCAACGCGACCCCGTACGGCCTGAACTCCAGCGTGTGGACCAAGGACGGCCGGCGTGGGCGGGCGATCGCCGCCAGGCTGCGCACCGGCACCGTCAACGTCAACGAGAGCTATGCCGCCGGCTACGGCAGCGTGCAGGCCCCGATGGGCGGCATGGGCGACTCCGGACTCGGGCGCCGCCACGGCTCCGAGGGCATTCTCAAGTACACCGAGGTCCAGACCGTCGCGCACCAGCGGCTGCTGCCGCTGGCCCCGTCCTTCGGCATGGACGACGCGCAGTACGCGGACTTCATGAGCCGCAGCCTGCGCGCGATGAAGGCGCTGCGGCTGCGCTGACCGTGCGCTGAGGCCTGCGGTGGCTTTTCCCACCCACTCGCTCTGCATAAGGCGGGTGGGCGGGTATGACCCCGGCGCGGAGCGCCGGTCCAGGGAATGCGGGGGACCGTCCGACGACCGTTCCGACCGGAAGGGAACATTCCGTGTCCGACAGCACCAAGGACCAGGACCAGGCGGAGCACAGCCCGTACGACTACGACGTGATCGTCGTCGGCTCCGGCTTCGGCGGCTCCGTATCCGCGCTGCGCCTGACCGAGAAGGGCTACCGCGTCGGCGTTCTCGAAGCGGGCCGCCGCTTCACCCGCGACACGCTCCCCAAGAACTCCTGGGACATCCGCAACTTCCTGTGGGCCCCCGCCCTCGGCCTGTACGGCATCCAGCGCATCCACCTGCTGAACAACGTCATGATCCTGGCCGGCGCGGGCGTGGGCGGTGGGTCCCTCAACTACGCCAACACCCTCTACGTACCGCCGAAGGCGTTCTTCCAGGACCGGCAGTGGGGCCATATCACCGACTGGGAGGAGGAGTTGAAGCCCTACTACGACCAGGCGCAGCGGATGCTGGGCGTACGGCTCAACCCCACCCTCACCCCCTCCGACGTTCATCTGAAGGCGGCGGCCGAGCGGATGGGCGTCGGCGACACCTTCCATCTGGCGCCGGTGGGCGTCTTCTTCGGCGACGGCCAGGACGCGGACGGCGAGGCGAAGGCGAAGCCGGGCCAGGAGGTGCCCGACCCGTACTTCGGCGGGTCCGGGCCGGCTCGCCGGGCCTGTACCGAGTGCGGGGAGTGCATGACCGGCTGTCGGCACGGCGCGAAGAACACCCTGAACGAGAACTACCTCTACCTCGCCGAGAAGGCCGGTGCGGTCGTCCATCCGATGACCACGGTGGTGGCGGTCTCCGAGGACGGCGAAGGCGGATACCGCGTCGCGACCGTCCCCACCGACAAGCGGCGCAGGGCCGAGCCGGTCACACTGCGGGCCCGCCAGGTGGTCATCGCCGCCGGCACGTACGGCACCCAGACCCTGCTCCACACCATGAAGGACGAGGGACTGCTGCCCCGGATATCCGAGCGGCTCGGCGTGCTCACCCGTACCAACTCCGAGGCGCTGGTCGGCGCGCAGACCGACAACCGCCGCTACCGCAAGAAGTCCGGCGCCGAACGGGTGGACTTCACCCAGGGCGTCGCCATCACGTCCTCGGTCCACCCCAATGACAACACCCATATCGAGCCGGTCCGTTATGGCAAGGGCTCCAACGCCATGGGCGCGCTGTCGGTCCTTCAGGTGCCGCACGGCGGCCGGATTCCGCGCGTGCTGGCCTACGCCGCGAACTGCGCCCGGCACCCGATGCTGTTCCTGCGCTCGCTGTCCAACCGCCGCTGGTCCGAGCGCACCATCATCGGCCTGGTCATGCAGTCCCTGGACAACTCCCTGACCACGTACCGGAAGCAGAAGGGCCTCGGCAAGGGCCTGCTCACCGCCAAGCAGGGACACGGCGAGCCCAACCCGGACCACATCCCCGAGGGCGCGGAGGCCGCGCGGCTGCTCGCCGAGGAGATCGGCGGCTTCGCGGGCAGCAATGTCGGCGAGCTGATGGGGACCCCGCTCACCGCGCACTTCCTGGGCGGCTGCCCGATCGGCGAGGACGCGGAGCACGGCGTGATCGACCCGTACCACCGGCTGTACGGGCACCCGGGCATCCATGTCGTCGACGGCGCCGCGGTGTCCGCGAACCTCGGGGTGAACCCGTCGCTGACAATCACCGCCCAGGCGGAGCGGGCGATGTCGCTGTGGCCGAACAAGGGCGAGGCGGACGCACGACCGGCGCAGGGCGAGGGGTACGTCCGGCTGCCGGCGGTGGAGCCGCGCTCGCCGGCCGTCCCGGAGAGCGCCTTCGCTGCCCTGCGACTGCCGGTTCTTCCGATTCCGGCGGTGCCGAAGAAGAAGTCCGCGGACGCCTGAGCCCCAATCTGCCCGGCCAGGCGGCGGCTTGACCCGGAATACGGCGAAGGGGCCACACTCCCCTCCAAGTGCGGCCCCTTCGCGGTGGCTCACGCCCGTCCCGTCGCGTGGGACCACGTGCGCCCACCCGCCCCTGAAAAGGAGCGGGTGGGCGGGAAAATCACCCGGCGCGAGGCGCCGGATCAGTTCAGCGTCGGGCCGGAGGACGTTACGCGACCTCGGCCCCCGCGGCCTTGCGGCGGCGAACGACGAAGATCGCGCCGGCGCCCACGACCATGGCGACACCGCCGATGGTGGCGATGGCCGGCAGCGCCGAGGAGGAACCCGTCTCGGCAAGGTTCCCCTGGGGGTTGATCTCCTTGTTGCCGGACGGCTTGGTGGACGGGATCGGCTTCTTGCCACCCTCCTGCGGCTTGGCGCCCGGAACGTGGCCCGGCTTCGAGCCGGCTGCGAGGACGTCGAACTCGTAGTAGCTCTCGCCACCGGAGTAGACGCAGTCGCCCGCGTCATTGGCGTAGACGCCGATGCTGAAGGCGAAGCCCATGCCCGCCGGCGCGGAGGCGTCCACGCTCAGACGCAGGCTGACCGAGTAGCTGGTGTGCGCCGCGACATCGGTGTAGCCCACGTAGCCGGCGCCCTCGTCGTTCTCGTCGAGGGAGATGTTCTGCCACGCCCCGGTGTCGGGGTCCCGGAACTGCAGCGTCAGGTGCCCGGTGTTGACGTCCCAGGTGTCCTCGTCGATCTGCGCGGCGAAGACGCCGAGGTCGACCCGCTTGTAGGCGGTGTCCGACTTGTTGGTGACGTTCAGCTTGAAGCTGTGGAAGCCGCTGCCCGCGACGATCTTCGAGGGCAGGCCGGAGAAGCTGGTGATGAGGTTGTCGTCGATCTGCAGCTCGTCGCCCTCGTCGCTGCACTCGACCGGGCCGTCGGACGGGTCGTCCGAGGGGTCCGCGGTGGGCTCGGTGCTGGTGCTCGGGTCCGGCGAGGTGGTCGCCGTCTCGGAGGTGCCCGGGTCGGCCGTCTCGGTCTCGGAGTTGCCTGGGTCCGGCGCCTCAGTGGTCGCGGTCTGAGAGGTGTCGGAGGACGGCTCGGTGGTGGTGGTCTCGGAGGTGCCCGGGTTCGGCGCTTCCGTGGTCGCGGTCTCGGAGGGGGTCGGTTCCTCCGCGTAGGCGGCGGGCGCGGCGAGCAGCGCAGCAGGAGCGATGACTGCTGTCGCGGCAGCAGTCGCCAGGGCGCGGCGGAGCTTCATGAAGACCTCTTCAGGGTCCGGAGTGCTGCCGACTGCAGCACAGGCATGGGTGGCCGTCGCGGTGGGGGGTATAAGGCGCGGTTGGGCCGTGCGTTTGCAGATAGGTGACCCATAAGCGGCACGGATGGTTGTGCGAAGAACCGTTTCGCGCATGTGACGCACGTCACAAGGGAGTTGGTCGGCCGCTCGGGCAACGCGAAGGGCCCAGTACCGCAGCTGTGCGGGGCGGTCCGGGGCCCTTCGCGTTGCCGGACCGACGTCAGGGCGGCGCCGGACGGCGTCGAGGGGCAGACCGTTCGTGCACGGGGAGAAAGGGAGAGCGAAGCGGCCGGTCCCAGGCGTCCCAGGAACCGACCGCCCCTTTGGCCGTGACCGGGCTGCTGTCCCCTGCTGACCGGTCACGCGCTGAAGCGTGGTCCCACGACATGCACCGCTTGAGTCAAGCCGGTCCGCACGTCACACGCTCCAGCGGTTCCGCCCTGTTGCTGCTGGGCGCCCCAATGAACATGGGCGGAGCCACGCGTGGTTCATTGGCCGCCCCTGGCTGGCACGGTCACCGGGACAACGAGGGGACTCCGGGGCCGGTCACGCGCCGTACGGGTGACGGGACCAGAACGTGCGCACCAGCCCGTACGCCCCGGCGCGTACGTACCAGCCGGCCCGTACGTACCAGCCGGCCCGTACGTACCGGCCCGTACGTACCGGCCCGTACGTACCGGCCCGAACGCGCCGGCCCGAACGCGCCGGCTCGCGCGACACGGCGCGCACCTCAGATCCGGCCACGGCACAGCTCCAGCAGCGTCATGGCCAGAGCGGTGCCGGGACGCCCCAGCTGGTCCCGGTAATGGCTGAGGATCTCCATCTCCCGGGACAGGTTCACCCGCCGTCCGCCGGAAGAGATCCGGGCCTGCTGGATCGCCGTGGACACGGCGATGCGTTCCTGTACAAGGCCGATGATCCGCCCGTCCAGATCGTCGATGCGCTCGCGCGCGTTGCTGATCAAGGCGGCGGCCTCGTCGGTCCGTGCGCCGGTGGTCTCCGCCGCGGTGGGGGTGCTCATCTCGCTGTCTCCTCGGGGATCTCGTCGGATGCCCTCGCCGGCCGGCCCCGGACCCGGAGAACGCAGGACGCCCCGGGCCTGGTGTCGGCCCGGGGCGCCTGGGAAGTCGCTTGTCAGTGGCTCAAGCAGCACAACCGACGAACCCACAGCAGCCGGACGGGCCGGTGCCATAGGTAAAGACGAAGGTCACGTGCTTGCGCATGGGCCCCAGTATGGCGGGAGCGGCCGGGACCGGCCACTTCGGGCCCGGATACTGAGACGGCGGTGCCTCCGCACAGCCCCGTTAGGATGGAAGTCCAGAATCCCCCCGAACCGCCGGAAGGCCGCCGAAGTGTCATCAGCGACCCCAGCCGCCGCCCCCGACGTCGTACTCGTCGTCGACTTCGGCGCCCAGTACGCCCAGCTCATCGCACGCCGCGTCCGCGAGGCCCGCGTCTACAGCGAGATCGTCCCGCACACCATGCCGGTCGACGAGATGCTCGCCAAGAACCCCAAGGCGATCATCCTCTCCGGCGGCCCGTCGTCGGTCTACGCCGATGACGCCCCGAACGTCGGGCGTGAGCTGTTCGACGCGGGCGTACCGGTCCTCGGCATCTGCTACGGCTTCCAGGCCATGGCCCGGGCTCTCGGCGGCACCGTCGCCCACACCGGCACCCGCGAGTACGGCGGCACCCCGCTGACTGTCGTCCGCACCGGCTCCACCCTCTTCGAGGGCACTCCCGGTGAGCAGTCGGTGTGGATGTCGCACGGCGACTCGGTCACCGAGGCGCCGGACGGCTTCACCGTCACCGCCTCGACCCCCGGCACGCCCGTCGCCGCCTTCGAGAACGACGCGAAGCGGCTCTACGGCGTACAGCACCACCCCGAGGTGATGCACTCCACCTACGGCCAGCTGGTGCTCGAGCACTTCCTCTACCGCGGCGCCGGCCTGCAGCCGACGTGGACGACCCACAACGTCGTCGAGGAGTCGATCGAGGCGATCCGTAAGCAGGTCGGGGACAAGCGCGCGATCTGCGGCCTGTCCGGCGGTGTGGACTCCGCGGTGGCCGCGGCCCTCGTCCAGAAGGCCATCGGCGACAAGCTGACCTGCGTCTATGTCGACCACGGCCTGATGCGCAAGGGCGAGTCCGAGCAGGTCGAGAAGGACTTTGTCGCCGCGACCGGCGTACAGCTGAAGGTCGTGGACGCCGAGGAGCGGTTCCTCGAGGCGCTGGCCGGGGTCAGCGACCCTGAGCAGAAGCGCAAGATCATCGGCCGGGAGTTCATCCGGGTCTTCGAGCAGGCCGCCAGCGAGATCGTCGCCGAGGCGGGTGCGCACGGCGAGACCGCGGAGTTCCTGGTCCAGGGCACCCTCTACCCGGACGTCGTCGAGTCCGGCGGCGGCACCGGCACCGCCAACATCAAGTCCCACCACAACGTGGGCGGCCTCCCCGAGGACCTGCAGTTCAAGCTCGTCGAGCCGCTGCGCCGCCTCTTCAAGGACGAGGTCCGCATGGTCGGCCAGGAGCTCGGCCTGCCGCAGGAGATCGTCCAGCGGCAGCCGTTCCCAGGCCCGGGCCTGGGCATCCGGATCGTCGGCGAAGTCACCAAGGAGCGGCTGGACCTGCTGCGCGAGGCCGACGCCATCGCCCGCGAGGAGCTGACCAAGGCCGGTCTGGACGGCGACATCTGGCAGTGCCCGGTCGTGCTCCTGGCGGACGTGCGCTCCGTCGGCGTGCAGGGTGACTTCCGCACCTACGGGCACCCCGTCGTGCTGCGCCCGGTCTCGTCCGAGGACGCGATGACCGCCGACTGGTCGCGTCTGCCGTACGACGTGCTGGCGAGGATCTCGACACGCATCACCAACGAGGTCGACGAGGTCAACCGCGTGGTGCTGGACGTCACCAGCAAGCCGCCGGGCACCATCGAGTGGGAGTGACTCCCCTGGCCTTCGGCATGGGGGACCCCACCCGATCTTCGTCAACGCCGACGCCGTCGCTCACACGTTTGGGTGGCGGCGTCGCCGTTGCCGCCCGTTACGCGGACACACGGCCGAGAATCCCCTCGATGGGAGGAATCGTGACCGGCAGAGCCCCTGCCCGAGTCCGTGCCGTCGGCCGCGCCGCACTGGCCGGTCCCGCCGCAGGACGGCTACACCGTGGACGATCTGCTGACGCTGCCCGACCTCCCGCCGCACACCGAGCTGATCGACGGGAGCCTCGTATTCGTAAGCCCGCAGAGGAGTTTCCACTCCCTGGCGCTGGACGTGCTGGAGTCAGGGCTGCGCAGGACGCTCCCCGAGCACCTGCGGGTGCGACGCGAGATGACGGTGGTCATCGACAAGCGCCAGGGGCCGGAGCCGGACGTCTCGGTGATCGGAGCGGAGGCCGTCTCCGGGGCGGAGGAGACGCACTACCGGGCCAAGGACGTCGTCCTCGCGGTGGAGGTGGTCGACCTCACCGAGATCGACCACCTGTAGCGGGCCGGCGACTGGGACGCGCGACGCGGCTCCAAGGTGCTTGCCTGAACCTCGCTCCCACTACGGCACAATTCCCTCTCATCGCATGAAAGTTTGCCGCGCACAGCATCGCGGCGGAGAGAGGTGGCGTTGCCCTGTGGCTGTGGAGTCGGCGAGAGGCGGTGCGGGAGCAGGCACCCATGGCCCCGATGACGGCAGTGGCTGCTCCTGCGGCGACTGCCCGCACGGCACGCGTGAGGGACACCGGCGCGCGGTCGCCGCGTTCATCGCGCGCCGGGAGGAACTGGCGGCGGGGAAGGGCGTGCCGGCCGCGCTCGCGCACTCGGCCGGGGCCTCCCGGCAGTGGGTGTCGGACGAGCTGACACGCTCGGCGGGTACGGCCGCCGAGGCCGGGCGCGCGGCGGGCCGGATATGGCAGCGCCGTACGCGCGCCGGGCTGCTGCTCGGGCCGGTCATCGGCGACGACAACCGGGTGTCCACCTCGCGGGCGGTCGCAGCGGTGTGGGTGCTGGTCGCGGTGGCCGGGGTGCTGCTGCCCGCGGCCCACCTCGCCGTCGCGGCGGACCGCCACCGGCTGCTCGAGGGGTTCCGGTTGGGGCGCGCCGCCGGGCTGCTGACCACCGTCGCCCTGACCTGCCTGGTGGCGGTCGCCGTACAGGGCATCGTGGCCGCACGGGTGCGGGCCAAGCGGCTGCAGAAGGTGCCGGCGGACCGGCCGCGCCTGATCGACCTGCTGACCGACGACGACGGGCGCGGCAGTTTCGTGGGCGCGCAGTATGTGGTGGTGACGGCCGCGGCCGTGGTCTTGGCCCTGGTGCTGATGGTGCTCGAGCCGCGGCGGCTGCCCCATCTGCCGTGGGGGATCGTGGCGTTGTCGGCCGTCTCCGCCGCCACGTATCTGGCCGCCGCGTGCGGGCAGGGCGGGCGGCCCGTCATCCTGTCGGTCGTCCGGGCCCGGGAGGCGGGCGATCTGGACGGGCCCATCCGGCCCGGCGACGACATCGAGATCCGGGGCACCGGGTTTCTGCCGCTCGGCGCACGGACGCCCGAGTCGCTCGCGCGGATGGTCGTACGGATCGGAGTGGTGCATGTGCATGTGCCGCTGGTGCCGGTCTCCGGGGGCTTCGCCAACCCGACGGACACGCTGCTGACCGTGCCGGTCCCGGCGGAGGTCGAACCGGGCAGGGTGGACGTACAGGTGGTTACCGCCGCCGGAGCGCAGAGCAACAGCTGTCCGGTTGACGTCGTAGATGGTTGAACCTGAATGAACAGTCGGCCGTACCCCTTCCCGGGAGGCGTACATGTGTGGGGAGAATCGTCCCCGCGCGGCGCCGGCGACGGAGGAGGGACGGTCAAGCATGGGGCATGCGAAGCGTTCGAAGAGTGGCGGCGGGCTGGCTGGGCCGGCCGGGCTTGAAGGGCTGAGTGGGCCGGTTGGCAGCCGGTCGTTCCGGGACTCCGCTTCGCGGTACGCGCTGTTGCCGCTGAGGCTCTTCCTCGGCGTCACCTTCGTCTACGCCGGGATCGACAAGCTCACCGATCCCGCCTTCCTCGCCGCCAACGGAACCGGCTCTGTAGGCGACCTGATGCGGTCGATACGGGACCAGGCGGCGATCCCGGCCATGGTCGACCTGGCGCTGCGGAACCCGGTGGGGTTTGGATACGGGATCGCCATCGGCGAGTTGGCGGTCGGGGTCGGCACGCTCGTCGGCCTGCTGAGCCGCCTCGCGGCGATCGGCGGCGTGCTGATATCGCTGAGCCTGTGGCTGACGGTCAGTTGGCAGACGCATCCGTACTACTACGGCAACGACCTGATCTACATGGTGGCCTGGATCCCGCTGGTCATCGCGGGCGCGCCGCAGCTGTCGCTGGACGCGCTGTGGTCGCGGCGGGGCCACTCGTCAGCACATATGTCGTCCGCCCAGCCGGTCCTCCACTGACCGACGCGGCCTGCTCCCGCGCGAAGGGCGGGGGCAGGCTTTGTGGTGGTGCGGGGCGCGGCGGTGCCCAGCAGGACCAGGCCAGCGATCAGCTTCGCCGGCTGGAAGTCATGGCGTCGCACGGAGCACCTCCAGCTGGCCGACACCGGCCTCGAGTTCAAGGACGAGCGTGCCGCGCGCTGTGCGGTCCCTCGGCGGCTCGAGGGTCAGCTCCGTTTGCTGTCCGGGTGCGACGTCGACGTCCTCGGGCCGGTCCCCGGGCAGTTGCACGTCACCGATGCCCACTCTGGCCGTCAGCCTCACCGTCGCGTCGGCCGGCACCACGACCTTCATCTGTCCGGCACCCACGGCCGCCTCCGTCACGATCACCTGCCCCTTCCGCAGCCGTACGTGGGACAGATCGAGCGTCCCGACTCCCGAGCCGAGCTTGTAGTCCGCCCGTACGGCCGAGGCCGATGCCGGTTTCCAGTCCACACGGGACCAGTCGGTGGTGATGCTCTTCGGGATGCCCGTCGCACCCGCCAGCAGCAGGCAGGTCAGCAGGGCCGGCACGAGCATGCCCCAGCCGGCCCGGCCGAACCACGCGCTGAGCGCGAATCCCGCGCCGAAGACGGCCAGCGCACAGCCGAAGCCGATCTCCAGGCTGGTGCCCAGCGGTTGAGAGCGCCAGCTGGTGAGGATCCCGGCCGCCGCGGCGGCCATGGCGAGCAGAAAGGTCCAGCCGCCGATCCACGGGCCTTCGCGGCGGTTCCGCCCCCGGGCCGTGTGCTTGGTGTCGTACGGTACGGCGCCCATCAGATAGCCGATGCCTGTCGGGCCGCTCGTACCGTCCTTGGTGATCGGCTCGCGCCACCAGGAGGGGCTGCCCGGCACCGGCGGCGCTGTCGTCTCCGGGGGCGCCGCTCCATGGCCTGCGGGGTGGGTGGCACTTCCCGCGGCCGGGCACGCCGTCGCCGGTCCGGCCGTGCCCTCGAGGTCCGCGCGGCGGCGGTGCTGCGACCAGTACGCCGCCCCGGCGATCGCGAACGACAGCGCCAGGGCGAAGGCGAGCACGCTGGTGTTGCCCAGCATCGACAGCAGCAGACCGCAGCCGGCCAGCGCGCACAGCAGTGCCGTCAGGGCCGGCCCCTCGACGCGCCCCGACAGCAGCCTGCGGCCCTCGTTCTCGTCCTCGCCGTCGAGCGGGATGAGCAACCAGGCGAAGCCGTAGGCGAGAAGACCGATGCCCCCGGCGACCGCGAGGACGGCCGCCACCAATCGGAAGACCACCGAGTCGATGTCGTAGTGCCGGCCGAGCCCGCCGCACACCCCGGCGATCACCTTGTTGCGGCGGCCGCGCCGCAGTGGCGGCAGCACGGCACGCGAATGCGCCCCTGACGCCGCGAAGGTGGTGCCGGAGACGGTGTGCTGGTCGGTCATGCCTCCATGCTGACGGCCCCGCGCCCCGGGCGGCAGTCGGTGCAACCCTGACCCATCCCTGAGATTGCCTTGTTGTCGTCGCCCGTTAAGGTGTCGAGTCCATGGCAAGAAGCCATGGCCAACGGGGAGCAGAGGCAGCGCATGGTGTCGGACGAAGGTCGGCTGATCGCTGGGCGGTACCGGCTGGTGGAGCGGATCGGCAGCGGCGGCATGGGCACCGTCTGGCGCGCCGAGGACGAACTGCTCGGCCGCGATGTGGCCCTCAAGCGGTTGCACGTCAGGGCCCACCTGTCGGACGACGAACTGGCCACGCTCTACGAGCGCACGCGTCGCGAGGCCCGCAGCGCCGCACGCATCACCCATCCCCATGTGGTCGTGGTGCACGACGTCGTGGACGACGACGGGCTGCCGTGCATCGTCATGGAGCACGTGCCCTCGCGCACGCTCGGCGAAGTCCTCAAGGAGGACGGGCCGGTGACGCCGGAAGAGGCGGCGCGTATCGGCCGTAGCATGATCGCGGCACTGCGCGCGGCGCACGCGGCCGGGGTCCTGCACCGCGACGTCAAGCCGGGCAACGTCCTGCTGGGTGAGGACGGGCGGGTCGTCCTCACGGACTTCGGCATCGCCATGGCCTCCGGCACCTCCACCCTCACCAAGACCGGCGAACTGGTCGGCTCCATCGACTACGTGGCCCCCGAGCGGGTCAAGGGCAGTACGCCGGGGCCCTCATCCGACCTGTGGGCGCTGGGCGCGACGCTCTATGAGGCGGTCGAGGGCCGACCGCCGTTCCGTAAGCCGACGCCCATCGAGACGGCGTACGCGATCGCCGTCGACCCGCTGGAGCCGATGACGCGGGGCGCCTCTCTGGCCCCGCTCGTCGAGCAGCTGCTGGCCAAGGAGCCGGACGAGCGCCCGTCGGCGGAGGAGGTGGAACGGAGGCTGCGCGAGCCCCTGGCGGACATCGCGACGACCGCGGTGGACCGCACGGAGATCGAGTCAGCCATCAAGGGCGCTCCGCGGCAACTGGCCTCCGAGGAGTCCGAGGACCGGCCGACGCAGGCCCCTCGTACGCCTCCGCGCCGCCGCCGCGTGGCCCTCTGGGTCGCCGGCGCCGTGGCCCTGGCCGCGATCGCCGCGGGCGGTGCGCTGCTCGGTCTGGGCGGGAAGGAGGGCAAGGGCGGCGACCCCAAGGGCACTGCGCCCCGTAAACCGACGGCAGGCGCGAGTGCTTCGGCCACGACCCCACCGCCGCCCGTCCCGGACGGCTATCACCTGGTCACGGAAAAGGACCTCGATGTCTCCTTTCCGGTCCCGGACGGCTGGAAGCCCATGACGTTGCCGAACCGCGACGAGACCAACGAGGTCGGGTACGTCGATTCATCCGGGCTGGTGGGCTTGCGGATCTCCGCACTGGACCTCGCCAGCAGCGACCCCCTCCAGCACTGGAAGGACGACGAGGCCAAGTCCGTGGCGGAAGGGAAGCTCCCCGGCTACCGGCAGCTGCGGATGGAGCGGACGGAGTACCGGGGGATACCGGCGGCGTACTGGGAGTTCACCTTCCAGGGAAAGGCGCGCGAGTACCGCGCCGCCGACCTCGGGTTCGGCCACCCCGGCGAGCGGGAGTACGCGATCTACCTCTCGGCGCCGAAGGCCGACTGGGCCCGCCACAAGCCGGTGTTCGACCGTGTACGCGAGGGGTTCCGGCTGCCGCAGCAGTAGCCGCCCCCTGCCGGGCAGGGGAGCGACCCTGAGGAACGGTCAGGGTCGCCCCTGATGACCGGGCCGTACCGGGCGTGTGACGATCGTGTGCATGACCGCCGCCTCAGGCCGCCCGTACTCCGCGCCGTCGCCGGACGCCCCCGACGACCCGCCGGTGCGCAAGCTGTACCGCAGTGCGGAGGGACGGATGCTCGGCGGCGTCACACGCGGGCTCGCAGGGCATCTGGGGCTGCCGGTGTCGTGGGTGCGCATCGTCTTCGTGGCCCTGTTCATGCTCGACGGGCTGGGCGCGCTGCTCTACGCCGGCTTCTGGTTCGTCGTACCGCTCGGCGTCGGTGGGGTGGCGGGCCGGCGGGCCGCGCCCGCTGAGACCGGGGCGGACGGCCGGCGCCGCCCGTTCGTCCGCAAGCCCGACAAGGGGCAGCTGTTCGCCCTGCTGGCGCTGGTCGTCCTGATGGGGGTCTTCCTCAACAGCGTCCAGCTCGGGGCCATGCACGCCTACATCTGGCCGCTGTTGCTGACCGGCGCGGGCGTCGCCCTCGTCTGGCGCCAGGCTGACAACGCCCGCCGCGCGCACTGGGTCGAGATGAGCCGGCGCAGGCGGCTGCTGCCACTGGCACGCGCCGCGGCGGGAGTGGTGCTGGTCATGGCCGGGTTCAGCGGATTCGTCGTCGTACGAGGGCAGGTCGCGCAGCTCGGCAACGTACTGACGGCAGCGCTCGCCGTCGTCATCGGCATCGCGCTGCTGGCGGGCCCGTACCTGGTGCGGATGGCGCAGGACCTTTCGGAGGAGCGGCTGATGCGCATCCGGGCACAGGAGCGGGCCGAGGTCGCGGCGCACGTCCACGACTCCGTACTGCACACGCTGACCCTGATCCAGCGCAGCGCCGAGGACCCCAGGGAAGTCGCCCGGCTGGCGCGGGCGCAGGAACGGGAGCTGCGCGCCTGGCTCTACCGGCCCGAAGGCCGGGGCAAGGACGCGGCCGAGGAGCCGGAGACCGTTGCGGAGGCGGTGAAGCGCACGGCGGCGGAGGTCGAGGACCACCACGGGGTGCCGGTGGAGGTCGTGTGCGTCGGCGACTGCCCGCTGGATGAGAAGCTCGGCGCACAGATGCAGGCCGCGCGCGAGGCGATGGTCAACGCGGCCAAGTACGGTGGCGAAGGCGGTCCGTTGCAGGTCTACGCGGAGGTGGAAGACCGCCGGGTGTTCATGTCCGTACGGGACCGGGGGCCGGGCTTCGACCTGGACGCGGTGCCGGCGGACCGGATGGGCGTCCGGGAGTCGATCATCGGCAGAATGCAGCGCAACGGCGGCACGGCGCGGCTGCGGTCCGCGCCGGACGGGGGGACCGAAGTGGAGCTGGAGATGGAGCGGGCATGACCGAGGAGACGGCTCAGCGCCGGGTACGGGTTGTCCTCGTCGACGACCACCGGATGTTCCGGACCGGGGTGCAGGCCGAGATCGGGGAGACGGCCAGTACGGGCGTCGAGGTGGTCGGCGAGGCCGCGGACGTGGATCAGGCCGTCACCGTGATCGCCGCGACCCGGCCGGAGGTCGTACTGCTGGATGTGCATCTGCCGGGCGGTGGCGGCGTGGAGGTGCTGCGGCGCTGCGCGACGATGATGGCGGACCCGAAGCAACCGGTGCGGTTCCTGGCGCTGTCGGTGTCGGACGCGGCCGAGGACGTGATCGGTGTGATCCGGGGCGGGGCACGCGGCTATGTCACCAAGACCATCACGGGCGCGGATCTCGTCGACGCGGTCTTCCGGGTCGCGGACGGCGACGCGGTCTTCTCGCCGCGGCTGGCGGGGTTCGTACTGGACGCGTTCGCCTCGACCGACGCGCCGCCGGTGGACGAGGACCTCGACCGGCTCACCCAGCGCGAGCGCGAGGTGCTGCGGCTGATCGCGCGCGGCTACGCGTACAAGGAGATCGCGAAGCAGCTGTTCATCTCGGTGAAGACCGTGGAGAGCCATGTGTCGGCAGTGCTGCGGAAGTTGCAGCTGAGCAACCGGCACGAGCTGACGCGCTGGGCGACGGCGCGCAGGCTGGTCTGACGCGCGGCCGGTCGCGGCGCTGCCGCGGCACTATGGGGCGTCGGCCTGCAGAGCCGTATTGATCCGCTCCAGCGCGGCGGTGAAGCGGCGGCGGTCTTCGTCGGCGACCGGTGCGACGAAGCAGTGCTCCAGGACGCGGGCGTGGACGTCGGCGGCCTTCAGGAACGCCTTTTCGCCCTGCCGGGTCGCCTCGACGAGCGTGACCCGGCGATCGGAGGCGGATGGCCGTCTGCGAACCAGGCCCGCCTCTTCCATCCGGTCGATCAGTCGCGTGATGCCGCCGCTGGTGAGGATGAGGTCTTCGGCGAGGGTGCGCTGGGAGACCTGCTCGCCGGGGTCCCGGCACAGGCGCAGCAGCACCTCGAACATCACGTGGCTGATCCCGCATTCGTCCCGCATGGCGGCATTGATGCGCTGTTCAAGGCGAGTTGTGGCCCGCAGGAGCAGCCCGAACTCGCGGACCAACTGGCCGCCGGCCACTTCGGCGGCGGTGCGTCGCTGTGATCCGGAGCCCATCCCGCTGGTCGCCTTCCTCTTGATCCGATCCGTCGGAGGTCTGCGGAAGGCATTCTACTGTGCGGGAAGTAACTGATTCATCAATTGCTGACTGCTCAGCAAACTCGTACGATGGGTTCCCGCCGAGCTCTTCAACCCCGGAAAGGCACCCCGCTCGTGATCCCCGGCTCTTCCCCTGCCCGGCCCACGGAGAGCGCCCCTCCCGCGCCGGCGGCGGGCCGCCCGCAGCGGCTACGACTGCTTGTCGTCCTCGGGGCGCTCTCGGCGTTCGGCCCCCTGTCACTGGACATGTACCTGCCCGGGCTGCCCGCGCTCGCCCGGGACTTCGCGGTCCAGGACGCCGATGTCCAGCTGACCCTCACCAGCTGTCTGGCGGGCCTCGCCCTCGGTCAGCTGCTCGCGGGTCCGCTCAGCGACCGCTGGGGACGGCGGGGGCCCCTGGTCATCGGCCTGGCCGGGTACGCCGTGGCCTCCCTGCTGTGCGCGCTGGCGCCGAACGTCACCGCTCTGGCCGGGCTGCGGCTGGTTCAGGGCGTGGCGGGCGCGGCAGGCATCGTGATCAGCCGCGCCATCGTCCGGGACCTGTACAGCGGAGCCGCCGCGGCCCGCTGCTTCTCCCTGCTGATGCTGGTCAACGGCCTTGCCCCGATCCTCGCTCCGGTCGTCGGCGGCCAGCTGCTGCGATTCACCGACTGGCGCGGGATCTTCACCGCGCTCGCCCTGATCGGCGCGCTGCTCCTCGCCGCCGCCGTACTCGTACTGGACGAGACCCTGCCCGCGGCCAGGCGCCGCACCGGCGGCCTCGGGCAGACCATACGCAGCTTCGGCGCGCTGCTGCGGGACCGGAGCTTCATGGGGTACGCCCTGGCGGGCGGCTGCGGCTTCGCGGCCATGTTCGCGTACATCTCCGCGTCGTCCTTCGCCCTGCAGAAGGTGTACGGGCTGGACCCGCAGCAGTTCAGTCTCGTCTTCGGCACCAACGCGCTGGGCATCGTGCTGCTCGGCCAGTGCAACGCCTGGCTGCTGGCGCGCAGCTCCCCGCAGACGCTGCTACGGGCCGGGCTGGCCCTGTGCGCCACAGGCGCGGGGGCGCTGCTGCTGTCGGTGCTCACCGGCCGCGGGCTGCCGGCCGTGCTCGCCTCGTTGTTCGTACTGGTCGCGAGCATCGGCCTGATCATGCCGAACTCCACGGCGCTTTCGATGGCGGAGCACCCGCAGGCGGCCGGCACCGCGTCCGCTCTGCTCGGCCTGCTCCAGTACGCGCTGGGCGGCGTCACCGCACCGCTGGCCGGCCTCGGGGGAACGGGGTCGGCGCTGCCCATGGCCGCGGTCATCGCCGCCTTCGCGGCCATGGCCGTCGTGGTGCACTATCTGGTTACGCCGGGCGGGTCGCGCCCGCGAAGGGCATCTGGTCGACAGGGGCGATCCGGACCGGGGCACCGGGGTGCGGAGCGTGAATCATCTGGCCGGCTCCGATGTAGAGCCCGACGTGGCTGACACCGGAGTAGAAGAACACCAGGTCGCCCGGGGCCAGCTCGGACCGGGGGATGCGCCGGCCGGCGGCGATCTGGGTGTAGGTGGTGCGGGGGAGGGAGACACCGGCGGCCTTCCACGCGGCCTGGGTGAGGCCTGAGCAGTCGTACGCGGCCGGGCCCGTGGCGCCCCAGACGTACGGCTTGCCGAGGGCGCCGTATGCGAAGGCGACAGCGTGTGCCGCCCGGGAGTTGGGAGCCTGCGGCATACCGGACATGCGGGCGGAGGAACCGAGCTGGTCCTGGGCGAACAGCGCCGCGCGCTGGGCGGGCGGCAGCTGGTCGAGGAGCCGCTGCGCGGCGGCGAGCCGGTCCCGTACTGCCCGCTTGTGCCGGCGCAGTTCGGCCTGGTCGTTCCGGAGCTGGGCCAGCTTCTCACCGGCGCGGCTGCGGAGCTGGTCGATGGCCCGCAACTGGTGGCCGATGCCGCTGACCGCGGCGGCCTGGCGGCTGCCCGCCCGGTCGATGAGCGAGGCGTGGTCGAGGTACTGCTCGGGTGAGGAGGAGAGCAGGAGCTGCAGGGCCGGGTCCACGCTGCCGGACCGGTACTGGGCGGTGGCCGTGGAGCCCAGTGCGTTGCGGGAGGCGAGCAGCCGGGCGGTCTTGCGGGCCGCCTCGTCCTGAAGATCTTCGACCGCCTTCCGCGCCTGCTCGGAGCGCTCCTTCGCGCCGTTGTAGCGCTCGACGGCCTCCTCGGCCTCCTGGTGCAGCTGGTCGACCTTCGCCTTCACCTCGGCCGGGGTGAGCCGGGGCTCGGCGTGCACCGCGCTGTCGAGGGTCGTGACGCTCGCGGCGCCGGCGAGAGCGAGCGCCGCGGCCGTACGGGCGGTGGTGCGGCTGAGCGTTCGGTGTTTGGGCTTTCTGTGCGAGGCCATGACGGCCGTCACATCCTTCTCACAATGGTGCGTACGTGCTGGGGGAGTGGCGTGGTGACGCTAGAGCCGCCGGACGTCATAAGGCCCTGAGATGACGGGAATTGGGCGGTTTGATCGTGGCCGTGAACGGAAGGTCCGGGTGATTTGCCGCAGGTCTGGGAATTTGCATCGCTGCTGTGACCGATGCCGCGATTGACGCACACCTCGGTGCTGGGCGCTGATATGGGCCCGGCTAGGCTCCGCCGCATGGACATACTCATCAATGCCTTCGTCGGCCTGCACATCATCGGCATCGCGGCCCTGCTCGGCGGATTCTTCACGCAGATGAAGGCGATGAGTGCGGGAGCGGCCCGCTTCGTCCCGGGCATGCTGCACGGCGCACTGACCATGCTCGTCACGGGCGTCGCACTGGTGGGCCTGAACGAGGCCGACGGTCAGGCCGTGAACAACATCAAGATCGGCGTGAAGCTGGCGCTGCTGGTCGTCATCCTCGGCCTGGTCTACGTCAAGCGGGACGAGGAGAAGGCCGGCAAGGCGGAGTTCGGGGCGGTCGGCCTGCTCACGATGGCCAACGTGTTCATCGCGGTCCTCTGGACCTGACGGCGGCGTCGCCCCTCCTCAAAGCTGGTGGCGCCGGCGCCCGGCGGCGGGGGCAAAGAGCCCACCCCGCAGGCGGGCGCCGGCGCCTGTCGGTGAAGGCGAGCCCGGCCGGAAGCGGACTGGCCCGCCCGCCCGGGGCCCGCCGCAGGCGGCTACGCCGGCCGCACGGCGCCGTAGATCGGCATGTAGTAGATCGACTCGGTACGGACGTTCTCCCCCGGCTTCGGCGCGTGGATCATCTGCCCGTCGCCGATGTAGATCCCGACGTGGCTGATGTCGTTGTAGAAGAAGACCAGGTCACCCGGCTGAAGGTCGGACGTGGCGACCCGGGTGCCGACCTTCACCTGGTCCCAGGTGGTGCGCGGGAGCGAGACGCCGGCGGCCTTCCAGGCGGCCTGGGTCAGCCCTGAGCAGTCGAAGGAGTTCGGGCCGGTGGCGCCCCAGACGTACGGCTTGCCGATCTGGGCCCGTGCGAAGTCGAGCACCTTGGCGGCCTTCGCGGCGTATGTGTCCGCGCTGGTGCTCGTCCCGGTGCCGGTGCTGTCGCCCGTGCTCTGGCTCTGCTCCTGCGCCTGCTGCTCCTGCGCCTGCTGCTCCTGCCGGCGCTTCTCCGCGGCCGCCTGCTGACGCGCCAGCTCCGCCGCCTTGCGCTCGGCCGCTTCACGCTTCTCGCGCTCGATCGCCGCCAGCCGGGCGCGCTCCTCGGCGGTCAGCTTCGACAGCAGGTCACGGGCCTCGGCGAGCTTGCGCTGGACCGACTCCTTGCTGCTCCGCAGCTGCTCCTGCGAATCGGTCAGCGTCGTCACGCTGCGCGCCGCTTCGGCGCGCTTCCGCGTGGTCTCCTCCTGCTGGGTCTGGAATTCCGAGACCGCCTGCTGCTGCCGGCCCGTCATCCGCTCCAGCATGTGGTCCTGGTCGAAGTAGTCCTGCGGATCCGAGGCCAGCAGCAGGGTCGCGGTCGGGGCCATCCCGCCGTTGCGGTACTGCGCGGCGGCATAGCTGCCGAGGATGCGCCGCGCCTCGTTGAGCTTCTCCGTCTGGCGTGCGACGTCGTCCAGCAGCCGGTCGGCCCGGACGCGCTGCTGCTCGGTGCGCTCCTTGGCCGCGTTGTACTTCTCGGTGGCGGTCCCCGCCTGCCGGTAGAGCTCGTCGACCTTGCGCTGGACCTCTTCGATCGACTGCTTCGGCTCGCTCGGCGCGGCACCGGCGTTCTGCGTGAAAAACGTCGCCGAAGCGAGGGCGGCCGTCGTCAGGCCGACCGCGGTGCGGCGTGAGTGATGTGCAGCGAGTATTCCGGTCCGCGGTTTGCGGTGCGACGCCAAGGCGCGCGTCTCCTTCCGTGGACCGCCTACCGGGTTAGCTGTCGGGTTCGGGCGATCGGAAGGTTGCCCTACGGTCCGTACGCGCACGAGTGCGCGATACGCGGTGCGCGCGTACTGACCGATTCACCCCGGTCTTGCATGTGGGTCCCCGGCTCCGGGTGCCTGTCCTGTCAGGGATGGCAGAGCCGGATTCGGCGGAGGCAGCCCGTGCTGACGCTGTTCGCCGGCGAGGGGTTCGGGCCGCCTGATCGAGCACCGTAGCCAACGCGTGGGGCTTCTGTGAAGACTGATGTGCGATATGCCCGAAACCTCGTCGTGACCAATTCGTTGTGCGCTGCACGAGGTGAGGTTTTTCGCCGTCCCGGCCGTGTTCAGTGGATGACTGGGCGACAATCCCCCGACCCGGAGCGCCGCGTTGGTGAAGCGGTGTGGGCTGTCGGTGGAGCGGCCTAGACTCGGTGGGCGATGAGCAGCCTCTTTGACGACAGCTTTCTGGCGGACCTCGAGCCCTCCGACGACGAGCACCCGCCGCCCGAGGACACCACCGGGCCCGAGGGCACGGCTGTGCCCGCGCCCGAGGGCGAACCGGCGGACCTCTTCGGTGGCGCCCTCGGCGCTCCGGTGGACCGGGACGCGTACTACCGGGACGGCGCTGTCCGGCCCGTCGTCGACCCCGCCGTGCTGCTCGAGGGGCTGAACGACCAGCAGAAGTCCGCCGTGGTGCACACCGGTTCGCCGCTGCTCATCGTCGCCGGCGCCGGGTCCGGCAAGACCCGGGTGCTCACCCACCGGATCGCGTACCTGCTCGCCCACCGCGGTGTCCACCCCGGACAGATCCTCGCGATCACCTTCACCAACAAGGCCGCGGGCGAGATGAAGGAGCGCGTCGAGGCTCTGGTCGGACCCCGGGCGAAGGCCATGTGGGTCTCCACCTTCCACAGTGCCTGCGTGCGCATCCTGCGCCGGGAGAGCAAGAAGCTCGGCTTCACCTCCAGCTTCTCGATCTACGACGCCGCCGACTCCAAGCGCCTGATGTCCCTGGTCTGCCGTGACCTGGACCTGGACCCCAAGCGCTACCCCCCGAAGTCCTTCAGCGCGAAGATCTCCAACCTCAAGAACGAGCTCATCGACGAGGAGACCTTCGCCGGGCAGGCGTCGGACGGTTTCGAGAAGACGCTCGCCGAGGCGTACGCGCTGTACCAGTCGAGGCTCCGCGAGGCCAACGCCCTGGACTTCGACGACATCATCATGACCACCGTGCACCTGCTGCAGGCGTTCCCGGACGTCGCCGAGCACTACCGGCGCCGCTTCCGGCACGTCCTGGTCGACGAGTACCAGGACACCAACCACGCCCAGTACACGCTGGTGCGCGAGCTGGTCGGGACCGGCGAGCACAGCGGGGAGCTGTGCGTCGTCGGCGACGCCGACCAGTCGATCTACGCCTTCCGCGGGGCGACCATCCGCAACATCCTCCAGTTCGAGGAGGACTACCCGGACGCCACCACGATCCTGCTGGAGCAGAACTACCGCTCCACCCAGACGATCCTCAACGCCGCCAACGCCGTCATCGAGCGGAACGAGAACCGCCGCCCCAAGAACCTGTGGACCGACGCCGGTGCCGGCGCCGCGATCACCGGCTATGTCGCGGACAACGAGCACGACGAGGCCCAGTTCGTCGCCGACGAGATCGACCGGCTCACCGACGCGGGCGACGCCAAGGGGGGCGACGTCGCCGTCTTCTACCGCACCAACGCCCAGTCCCGTGTCTTCGAGGAGATCTTCATCCGGGTCGGGCTGCCGTACAAGGTCGTCGGGGGCGTGCGCTTCTACGAGCGCAAGGAGGTCCGCGATGTGCTGGCCTATCTGCGCGTGCTCGCCAACCCCGAGGACACCGTCCCGCTGCGCCGCATCCTCAACGTCCCCAAGCGCGGCATCGGTGAGCGGGCCGAGGCCATGATCGAGGCACTGGCGCTGCGCGAGAAGATCTCCTTCGCGCAGGCGCTGCGCCGGGTCGACGAGGCGTACGGCATGGCGGCCCGCTCGGCGAACGCCGTCAAGCGCTTCAACGCGCTGATGGACGAGCTGCGCACGATCGTGGAGTCCGGCGCCGGGCCCGCCACGATCCTGGAGGCGGTTCTGGAGCGCTCGGGCTATCTGGCGGAGCTGCAGGCCTCGACCGACCCGCAGGACGAGACGCGCGTGGAGAACCTCCAGGAGCTCGCGGCGGTCGCGCTCGAGTTCGAGCAGGAGCGGCCCGAGGAGAGCCCCGGCACGCTCGCGGAGTTCCTGGAGCAGGTCGCCCTGGTCGCCGACTCGGACCAGATCCCGGACGAGGAGGAGCGGGAGGAGGGCTCCGGCGTCATCACGCTGATGACGCTGCACACCGCGAAGGGGCTCGAGTTCCCCGTCGTCTTCCTGACCGGCATGGAGGACGGGGTCTTCCCGCACATGCGCGCCCTCGGCCAGGTCAAGGAGCTGGAGGAGGAGCGGCGGCTCGCGTACGTGGGCATCACCCGCGCCCAGGAGCGGCTGTATCTGACGCGTTCCACGATGCGCAGCGCCTGGGGGCAGCCGGCGTACAACCCGCCGTCCCGCTTCCTGGAGGAGATCCCGGAGCAGTACGTCGCCTGGCGGCGTACGGGGCCTGCGGTGCCGTCGGCGTCGATGGGCGCGCTGGCCGGGGGCGGGATCGCGTCCTCGCTGTCGTCCGCTCGGTCGAAGGCGGGGGCGAGCGGCTCGGCCGCGCGCAAGGTCCAGGAGCGGCCGGTGATCGCGCTGGCGGTCGGGGACCGGGTCACGCACGACCAGTTCGGGCTGGGGACCGTGGTCTCGGTGGCGGGCAGCGGACACGACGCGAAGGCGACGATCGACTTCGGCGACGAGAAGCCGAAGGTGCTCCTGCTGCGGTACGCGCCGGTCGAGAAGCTGTAGCCCGAGACGCGCGGCTGTTGCCGGTCCGGCTCAGGCTGGGCCGGGCAGCCCGGCGTGCCTCGGGTCGGGCCGCTGGGGGCCGGGCTCAGCTGGGGTCGAGGCCGTGGCCGCGCAGCCACGGCAGCGGGTCGACGGCCGAGCCGCCGCCGGGGTGCACCTCGAAGTGCAGGTGCGGGCCGGTGGAATTACCGGAGTTGCCGGAGTAGGCGATGACGTCCCCCGCCTTGACCGAGCCGGACCGGATCTTGGTGCTGCTGAGGTGGCAGTACCACGTCTCGGTGCCGTCGGGGGCGGTGACTATGGCCATGTTGCCGTACGCGATGTTGTACTGCGTGCGCACGGTGCCGTCGGTCGCGGCCATCACAGGCGTGCCGTAGGAGACCGGGAAGTCGATGCCGGTGTGCACCGACATCCAGTTGACACCGGCCTGGCCGTAGTAGGCGCTGAGCCCGTGCTGCGAGACCGGCAGCGCGAACTTCGGGCGCATCGCCTCGCGGCGCGCCGCCTCCGCCTCCCGGCGCTTCTTCTCCTCCAGCTGCCGCTGCTTGAGGTCGATGCGCTCCTGCGTACGGCTGGCTCGGTCGGCGAAGTCGTCGGCATCGGCCGTGAGACCGGCCAGCTGCGTGTCGAGCTTGCTGTTGGCCGCGGCCGGCTGCACGGACGGCGCGGCGGCCTGCGTCGTTGTGTCGCTCTGGCTGTTGTCGAGATCGCTGACGGAGGCGGCGGCGATGCCCGCCACGCCCATGACGGCGGCGGACGGAACGGCGACCGTGAGAAGGGCGGAGCGCCGGGCGGGGGTGCGGCGGCGGTTCCCCGCGCGGCGAGGACCGGGAATGGGGCCCGGCTCGGCGGCGGTCACGACATCGGCTTCGGCGCCGTCCTCGGCGAGAGGCTCATCGGCGGGCTCGGTGACGTCACCGAACTCCGTGTCGTACTGGCTCTCGGCGTCGTACTGGCCGTCGAGGTCGTGGGCGGCCACGGCATCGACGGCGGCCGTGTGTTCAGGCTCGGCCTCGGGGGCCGGGTCGTACGACTCCACGGCGAAGGTGGCGTCGTAATCCGCGTAGGAGGCGGCGTCCCAAGTCTGCGTCTGCGCCTCGGCGTCGACAGCTGATGTGGTGTAACTGCCTGTGTCCCACTGGCCGGTTGTGTAGGACTCTACGGGTGCCGGTCCGTCCTGGGCGGGAATGCCCGGGTTTGTTGTCCCGTAGTCGACATACCCCCACGCGGTGGTGGTGTCGTAACTGCCGGTCTCGTACGACGCCTGGTAGGTACCCTGCGGGTCGTAGGTGCCGTAGCCGACGGTGGTGGCGTACTGGCCGGTGTCGTAGCTGCCGGTGTCATAGCCGCCGGCCTCGTACAGGCCCGTCTGGGGCTGACTGACGTCGTACTGACCGGTGCCGTAGTGGTGATGGCCCGTGCCGTAGGTATCGCCAGGCATGGCGCCGAAGAGCGGATCAGCGTCGCCGTACGGGCTGACCAGGTTCTCGAAGGTGCCGGTGGAGTAGCCGTCGTACCCGGCGTAGCCGTGCTGAGCGGCCTGCGCGTCGTACTGCGGATAGTGCCCGTACGAGGCGTCAGCCGCAGGGGCGGTCGGGGACGAGTTCCCCGACGGGTGACGGTCGTTCACCACCAACTTCTCTTTCGCCTCGGCAGCAGGAGAATTAGCGGCGACTGTACCCGGCGGTACGCGACGTCGACAATCTTTGGCAGGTTTCAGCCCGCCCGAGAGCGGGCATTTGGCCGCCTTTCGACGGACTGGGGACCGGAGATTGGCCCCTCGTTCGACTGCCGTTGGGCGAAGGTTCGCACCTTCCGGCCCCGGTCTCGGCCATGGATCGGCGGCCGGGGCCGGGTGGGCTCAGGCCACGGAGATCTCGTTGGCGGCCGTGGTGGCGCCGGAAGTCTGCGCCTCCAGCGCCTCGCGGATTCCCGCGGCGACGGCACCGTGCACCGGAAGTGCCAGATGTCCGATGCCGCTGACCCGTACGTTGTGCGAGATCAGGTCCGGGTGGTTGACCTGGGCGGACTCGAGCGGGACCACAAGCTGGTCGAGGTCGCTCCAGAAGCTGACGAAGTGCGTGGCGCATTCGGGGGCCGGGAGCGCCAACTCCTGGATGACATCGGAGTCCGGCCGCATCTGCCGCACTATCGGGTGGGCCGACAGCAGGGGCACGGCCCGGGTGCCGGAGTGCGGGGTGCCGAGGGTGACGAGGGTGCGTACGCGCTGGTCTCCGCCGAGCCGCTGGACGTAGTAGCGGGCAATCAGTCCGCCGAGGCTGTGGCCGACCACATCCACCCGGTCGTGCCCGGTGCGCGCGCAGACCTCCTCGACGTGGCGTCCGAGCAGTGCCGCTGCATCGCGGATGTCGCAGCTCAGTGGGGAGTAGTTGAGGGCTTCAACCTGGCGCCAGCCGTATCGCCGCAGGAAGCGGCGCAGGAGGACGAACACGGAGCGGTTGTCGATGAAGCCGTGGAGCAGAAGAACGGGTGGGCGGTCCGGGTTGGGCAAACGTCGTGTGCTGCCGGTCGAAGACGGTCCGGTCGACCGGGTGGACTGGGTCGATCCGCTCGCCGGATCCGCGTCGTCGTCCTGCGCCTCCGTGGGCCCCGGGAGGGACGGCGGTGAGTCCAGCGGCCGGTCCGGTGAGGGACGCTCCTGCACTACCCCGGTGGGGTACAGGAGTACGTGTCCGGCGAGGACAAGCAGATCGAGCGCCGTGGCCCTGACGAGTTCGACGGAGGGGCGCAGAACACCGGAGAGAAAGGGCAGCGTGCTCATAGGCCGACCTCCCGTACGGCACGACGGGTACGGCTCCGTCCCCCGTGTGCCCTCACGGAAAGCCGTGGCGAGGGCCTGAATGGCCGGTCTTCCGCGGGCCGGATCCCGGGCCCCTCGGCAGTACCGCGGGGTGGGAGGCCTCGCTGCGGCTCTCCTTGCGAACCGCCCCAACGGCTCAGCCGCCTCCAGCGCCTCCTTGAGGCCGCCGACCGGTGACTGATGTGGGTACGGCGCGCTTTGTGAAACTGTCCCACTGTGTGATTTCCCCCTCCCTGGCCTCCGTGAAACTGCCAGGTGCGGGATGCTGGCGATAACGTTCGTTCACTCCCTGGGCTTCCGGGCCCGGTGGGGGGCCACAGCGGCCGTTGACCGCAGTCGTACATGGAGGCAGTGATGGGTGTGTCGGGTCCGATCCGCGTCGTGGTGGCGAAGCCGGGGCTCGACGGCCACGATCGCGGAGCGAAGGTCATCGCGCGGGCTCTGCGTGACGCCGGCATGGAGGTCATCTACACCGGGCTGCACCAGACCCCGGAGCAGATCGTCGACACGGCGATCCAGGAGGACGCCGACGCGATCGGCCTGTCCATCCTCTCGGGCGCGCACAACACGCTCTTCGCGAAGGTGCTGGAGCTGCTGAAGGAGCGCGACGCGGAGGACATCAAGGTATTCGGCGGCGGCATCATCCCGGAGGCGGACATTCCCCCGCTCAAGAAGCTGGGCGTGGCGGAAATCTTCACCCCGGGCACGCCGACCGGCGACGTGGTCAAGTGGGTCCGCGCAAACGTCCGCCAGCTCGCTGCCTGATCCCTGCGGGGTGCGGTCAGCCCCTCGGTAGCGGACCGACACGGCGGCGCGCGGCCCGCCCGCTGCGGGAAGACGACCAGCGCGCGGCCCGCCCGCTGCGGGAAGACGACCAGCGCCCGGCGTCCGCTCCTTGCGAGCATCCCATCGAGCGCCTCCGGAATGCCGTCGACTCGATTCCCACCAGCCGCGCCCTGGCGGGTGATGCCATCGGTTGAGCAGTCGCGCTGCGTCCAAGCCGCAGGTCCGTCCAGGTACGGTGCGGGCCGCTAGGCCGGGGCGTTGAGTTCGGCGAGCATCGTGGCGCGTAGCCGCAAGGTGCCGACGAGTCGCTGGAACGCCTCGGACCAGTAGCCGCCCGCGCCCGGCGAGGCGCCGTCCGGCTCGTCCGGTATCGCCGTGAGCACTTCGAGCCGGTCGGCCTGAGCCGGGTCCAGGCAGCGCTCGGCCAGGCCCATCACACCGCTGAAGCTCCACGGGTAGCTGCCCGCGTCCCGTGCGATGTCCAGCGCGTCCACCACGGCCCGGCCGAGCGGCTCGGCCCATGGCACCGCGCATACGCCCAGCAGCTGGAACGCCTCCGACAGGCCGTGTGCCGCGATGAACCCCGCGACCCACCCCGCCCGCTCCGCGGCGGGCAGCGCCGACAGCAGCTTGGCCCGCTCGCCCAGCGAGGTGGCGCCTGGCGCGGCGGAGGGCGAGGCCGCCGGGGCGCCGAGCAGGGCGCGGGACCACACCTTGTCCCGCTGCCGCACGGCAGCCCGGCACCAGGCGGCGTGCAGCTCCGACTGCCAGCCGTCGGCCACGGGCAGAGCCACGATCTCCTCCGGGCTGCGGCCGCCAAGCCGATCGGACCAGGAGCCGAGCGGTGTGGCCTCTACCAGCTGGCCCAGCCACCACGCGCGCTCGCCGCGCCCGGACGGCGGCTTCAGGACTATCCCGTCGCGCTGCATGGCGGCGTCGCACTCATGCGGCGCGTCGACAGCGATCACGGCCGTCCGGTCCGTGCCGGTGCCGCCCAGGGTCACGCAGGAGGCTGCCCGCTCGGCCATACGCGCGGCCAGTGCCGACCCCGGCAGGGCCGACAGCAGCTCGGCGGCGGTGGCTCGGACGTTCCGGCTGCGGTCCGACAGGGCCTGCTCCAGAAAGGGCTCGTCCGCCTCGGAGAGCCCCGTACGCAGCGAGTCGAGGAACATCAGGCGGTCCTCGGCCCGCTCGGTCGACCACGTCGAGCCGAGCAGCGCGAGAGCGGCCTCGGGTTCCCGGCGGCGTACAGCCGTGAGCAGCACGACCCGCTCGGCGAACAGGCCCTCGTCCCACAGCTGCCGGATGGCCACCGGGTCTGCGGCAAGGTCGGCCGGGCTGCCGGTGGCGGCCACGGCAGCATCCTCTCCGGCCTGCGGCAGGCTCCCCCGCAGCGCGAACTTCCACTCCGGGTTGAGCCGGGCCAGCCACAGTGCCCGGGGGCCGGCGAGCGTCAGCGCCTCGGGGCGCAGGTCGGTACGGGCCCGGGCCGCGTCCAGGAGCGCGGGCAGGAGGGCGGCGGGCGCCTGGTAACCGCGCCGGTTCGCGGCGGCCAGCCACTGGGGGAGCAGCTCGGCCAGGTCGGGCGCGGCACCCCGGCGGCCCCCGCCGCCGGGACCGGCGGCTCGGTCCGTGAGCAGCATGGTGAGCCGCCGCCGGGCGGCGGCCGGCAGCGGCGGCCGCACATCTTCTGGCGCCGGGGCGGGCAGCGGCTGCGCCTCGGCAGGCAGCAGCCCGGCCCGGCGCCGCACGGTGCTGACCGCGGCCGCGGCCAGAAGCGCGGCCGCGGGTTCACGCCCGGCCGTGGCCACTGGAGGCGTCCGCCGCTCGGTACCGAGCAGCGCGGCCGTGACCAGCTCCTCCCAGGGCGGAGCGCAAGGTTCGGCTGTCGTGGTCATGTGGTCCCCCAGGCCTGCGTCGAGAACGAATGTTCGAGTTGTGTGGAGTGCCGGGGCTCCCGCGGTCGGCTGGCCGCCGTGCCCGAGGCGGCAGCGGTACGGCGGCGCCGACGGCAGGGCGCCGGAGGCCGTTCCGGGTGCGCCGTGGGCGCGGGCAGTGCGGTATCGCACCGGGCCCACGGGCCCGGCCCGCATAGGCCGAGCGGAACCGGTGGCGCCAGCGGCAGGGGCCCGCGTGGCGCGCGCGCCGACCGCGGAGGAGTGCCGTGGCCGGGCCGGCGGCGGGCGCCGGCGCGCTCACAGCGGTATCGCCTCGCCCGTGTCGGGCGACCACACCGTCAGCGGTGTGAAGCCGCGGTGCCCGCACTCGCCGAAGACGGTCACCGGGTGGCCGCCCGAGACCGCGGCGAGCTGCCACAGGCCCGTACGGCCCAGGCACCGGGCGTCCACCGGAAGGGCGTCGCCTCCGGCCCCCGGCCCGGCGGACTCCACCGCATCGGCCACCTGCCAGCCGTCCGGCCCGGGTATCGGCACGACGCCGGACAGGACGGCCGGCCAGGCGTCCAGCCACGGGTCGTCCCGCAGCGCTTCCCCGTACGCCGCGAGGGCGGTCGCCACATCCGAGCCCGGCGGGATGCCGCCCGGAGACGGAGGGGCGAACTGATCGCCGAGCGCGGCGCGCAACGGCCGTGAGCCCGGGTAGTAGGCGAGGTGCGCGTCCAGAGCCAGGCCCGTGGGAAGGCTCAGCTCCGGCGCGCGGCCCGCCGCGCCGAAGGACAGCAGCAGGGCCGGCCGCCCCGAATCCGCACCGCGCAGCCATGTCCTGCGTGTGGTCAGCTTGCCATCGTCGCTGTCCTTCTGGGCCAGGACCAGCCAGTGGTCCCGGACACCGGTCCCCTCCGCCAGCAGTTGCGCCGCTTCCGTCGTCAGGCCCGCCCGCGCCCGCACCGTGGCGGCGAGTGGAACCGGAAGCCGGGAGAGGCCAAGGAAACCCTGGTCCAGCAGGTGGAGCAGCGCGCACTCCTCCAGCAGCCGCGCCGGCCAGCCCGGTCCCGAGGCAGCTATCGCACCCAACTCCCTTACCCGCCCGGCCAGTCCCGGAGCCTTCGCGTCGACCATGCGCGCGGCCATCTCGTCCCACGCGGCGTAACCGGCCCGGTCCGCCCCCGCCAGCCCGCCCCGCAGCAGATCCGCAAGCCGCTGCTCCAGCTCCGAGGCGCCCGCCGCCATGAGCTCCGCGCGCTGCTCCGCACGGCGCCGCGCCGCCGCCGGATCGCCGCTGCGGCCCGCCGCTCGGCCGGCGGCCTTGCGCTCGGCCCGCTGCCTGCGACTGTCGAGCCACGGCCCGGCCCACTCCGGCGGCTCTCCCTCCGGCACGGCCGCTTTGTCCGCCGCCCACAGAACCAGCAGCCCCAGCGCGTGCTTGCACGGGAACTTCCGGCTCGGGCAACTGCACGTGTAGCCCGGCCCGGAGCCCGCCTGTGCGTCGTGCAGGGCCACCACCGTCTGGTATGGCTTGCTTCCGCTGCCCTTGCACAGCCCCCACACCGCGCCCTGGCCCGCGCCCGTCCCCGACCAGGGCCCGGCCGCGCCGAGCCTGCTCCCCGCCTTGCGTGACGCAGCGTCAGGAGCGAGAGCCAGCACCTGCTCTGCCGTCCAACGAGCCCCCTGCTCCGGGGAGTTCGAGGACGTTTCCCCGTGTGATCCCAGCATGGCCACGACGGTACGACCCGGCACTGACAATCCGTCTGACCTGCCAATTCGCCATGACAGCTCGGCACCGGAGGTTCATTGTCAGAGGGGTGGTGCACGGTGGAAAACGCAAGCGGCCCAACGGGTTACGGGGTGTGGGCCGCCCGTCATGCGAAGAGGGGGACCCGTGTCCGAAACCACCACTGCGACCGCTGCCGACGAGGCGCTCCGGCCTCACGCCGAGCACGCCTTCGCCGATGAACTCGCGGCACTCGCGGCGGCGGACGACCGCCCGCGGCCCGCGCGCTGGAGGCTGTCGCCGTGGGCTGTCGCCACGTATCTGCTCGGCGGCACGCTCCCGGACGGCACCGTGATCACGCCCAAGTACGTCGGCCCGCGCCGGATCGTGGAAGTGGCTGTCACCACCCTCGCCACGGACCGCGCGCTGCTGCTCCTCGGAGTCCCCGGCACCGCCAAGACATGGGTGTCCGAGCACCTTGCCGCGGCCATCAGCGGGGACTCGACGCTGCTGGTCCAGGGCACCGCCGGCACTCCCGAAGAGGCCATGCGCTACGGCTGGAACTACGCCCGGCTGCTCGCCAACGGCCCCAGCCGGGACGCCCTCGTGCCCAGCCCGGTCATGCGGGCCATGGCCGAGGGAATGATCGCCCGAGTCGAGGAGCTGACCCGCATCCCGGCCGATGTGCAGGACACCCTGATCACGGTGCTGTCGGAGAAGACCCTGCCCATCCCGGAACTGGGGCAGGAAGTCCAGGCCGTCCGCGGCTTCAACCTCATCGCCACCGCCAATGACCGCGACCGTGGCGTCAACGACCTCTCCAGCGCCCTGCGCCGCCGGTTCAACACGGTGGTGCTGCCGCTGCCCGCCACGCCCGACGCGGAGGTCGACATCGTCTCCCGCCGCGTCGACCAGATCGGCCGCTCGCTCGACCTGCCGGCCGCCCCGGACGGCATCGACGAGATCCGCCGTGTCGTCACGGTCTTCCGTGAGCTGCGGGACGGTGTGACATCCGACGGCCGTACGAAGCTGAAGTCGCCTTCCGGCACGCTGTCGACGGCGGAGGCCATCTCCGTGGTCACAGGCGGGCTCGCACTCTCGGCCCACTTCGGCGACGGGGTGCTGCGGCCGGGCGATGTGGCGGCCGGCATCCTCGGCGCCGTCGTCCGCGACCCGGCCGCGGACCGGGTGATCTGGCAGGAGTATCTGGAGACCGTCGTCCGCGAGCGCGACGGCTGGAAGGACTTCTACCGCGCCTGCCGGGAGGTGAGCGCGTGACGGCGACCGCGGCGGCTTTGGCGTACGGCGCGCTGACGGAGGCCGGCGGCACCGGTCCGTCCGGCAATGCGGCAGCCCGCGAGGAGCGCGCCGTACCACCTGCCGACGGGCCGGCTGTGGCACCGGGGACGGCCACGCAGCGGGTGGCCGGCCGCGAGGCCGCCGAGCGTCCTGGCCGGCCGGGTGCCACGCGGCGGTCCCGCTCCGCTGCCTCGGAGCCGACCGGAGCCCGGCAGCCGCTGCTGCTCGGGGTGCGGCACCACGGCCCGGGGTCGGCGCGGGCCGTGCGGGCCGCGCTCGATCAGCAGCAGCCGAAGGCCGTACTGATCGAGGGGCCGCCGGAGGCGGACGCCATCGTCGCTCTCGCCGCGGACGAGGGCATGCGGCCACCGGTCGCCCTGCTCGCGCACGTGGTGGACGATCCCGGCCGCGCGGCGTTCTGGCCGGTGGCGGAGTTCTCGCCGGAGTGGGTGGCGATCCGGTGGGCGCTGGAGCGCGGCGTCCCGGTGCGCTTCATCGACCTTCCGGCAGCGCACACGCTCGCGATGGACGGCGGCGACGGCACGAGCGGCCCCCAAGGCTCGAAGGACCCGGACAGCTCACAGCAGCCCTCTGACCAGGCAGGTCCTCAACACCCGGACGTTCAAAATGACATGGAGCAACCGGTTGGTGCCGCCGACCGTCCGGCCGGGCTGCTTGAGGCCGACGGGTGCCCGGATACGGACGGGCAGCCGGCCGATGGCCACGACGTGGATCCTGCCGAAGCGGTACGGATCGATCCCATCGCCGTGCTCGCCGAGACCGCAGGCTACGACGACCCCGAGCGCTGGTGGGAGGACGTCGTCGAGCACCGGTCTCGCCAGGCCTCTCGAAGCGCTGACGGTACATCGGGGCAGAGCGCCGACGGAGACGGGACCCCGGCGGCGGAGGCGGACGCCACGGCTCCGTTCGCCGCGCTCGCGGACGCCATGGCCGCCCTGCGTGAGACATACGGGGACGGCGGCCACGACCGGGACCCCGCACGGGAAGCGCATATGCGGCTGCGGCTGCGCGAGGCGCGGCGCGAGTTCGGGGACGGGATCGCCGTCGTCTGCGGAGCCTGGCATGTGCCCGCCCTCAGCCGGCGGACGACCGTGGCCGCCGACCGGCAACTGCTCAAGGGGCTGCCGAAGGCCAAGGTCGAGCTCACGTGGGTGCCCTGGACCCACCGCAGGCTGTCCCGGCACAGCGGCTATGGCGCCGGGATCGCCTCCCCGGGCTGGTACGGCCATCTGTTCAACGTGCCGGACCGCTCAATCGAACGCTGGATGACCAAGGTCGCGGGCCTCCTCCGCGCCGAGGATCACCCCGTCTCCTCCGCCCACGTCATCGAGGCGGTGCGGCTCGCCGACACCCTCGCCGCCATGCGCGGCCGGCCGCTGGCCGGGCTGGTGGAGACGACCGACGCGATCCGTGCCGTGATGTGCGATGGCTCCGATGTGCCGCTGGCGCTCATCCAGGACCGGCTCGTCGTCGGCGACGTCCTGGGCGAGGTGCCGGAGTCGGCGCCCGCCGTGCCGCTGCAACGTGACCTCACCCGCCTCCAGCGCGCACTCCGCCTCAAGCCCGAGGCGCTGGAGCGCGAGCTGGAACTCGATCTGCGCAAGGACACCGACAACGCCCGCAGCCGACTGCTGCACCGGCTGCGGCTGATCGGAATCGACTGGGGCGAGCCGACGCGCTCCCGCGCCGGGCTGGGGACCTTCCGGGAGACCTGGCGGCTGCGCTGGGAGCCCGAGCTGTCGGTGCGCGTCGCCGAGGCCGGGGTGTGGGGCACGACCGTGGTCGGGGCAGCCACCGCCAAGGCCGAAGGAGAGGCCGCCGCGGCCGCGTCCCTCGTCGAGGTCACCGCGCTCGCCGAGCACTGCCTGCTCGCCGAACTCCCGGACGCCCTGCCCGTCGTCATGCGGGTGCTCGCCGACCGGGCCGCACTGGACGCCGACGTCGGCCACCTCGCACAGGCGCTGCCCGCCCTGGTCCGCTCCGTGCGGTACGGCGACGTCCGCGGCACCGATGCCGCCGCACTCGCGGACGTGGCGGCCGGCCTGGCCGAGCGCGTCTTCATCGGCCTGCCGCCGGCATGTGTCGGGCTCGACGCGGACGGCGCCGCGCAGATGCGGGGCCATGTGGACGCGGCGCATCAGGCTGTCGGCCTCCTCGCGGAGTCCCAGGCGGCTGCCCGGCACGGCGATCTGCGGAAGCGATGGGCGGCCGTACTGGGCACACTCGCCGGGAGGGACAGCGTGCCCGGCGCCATACGCGGGCGGGCCGCCCGGCTGCTCCTGGACGACGGGCGGCTCGCGGAGGAGGAGGCCGCCCGCCTCATGGGCCTGGCTCTCTCGCCAGGCACACCACCGGCCGAAGCCGCCGCCTGGATCGAGGGGTTCATCGGCGGCGCGGGCGGCGGCATGCTGCTCGTCCACGACGAGCGGTTGCTCTCGCTGGTCGACGCATGGCTGACAGACGTCCCGGCGGACGCGTTCACCGACGTACTGCCGCTGCTGCGCCGGACGTTCGCCGACTATGAGCCGGGCGTGCGCCGCACCCTTGGCGAACTGGTACGGCGGGGTCCCGCCGCCCCCGGCACGCCGGGGCCCGGCACGTCCGACGCCACCGCGCCCGGCTTCGGGCCCGGCCTCGACGCGGAGCGTGCCGCGGCCGTCCTGCCGGCCCTTCGCGTTCTGCTCGACCTCGGCGACCCCACCCGGAACCACAACGACGGGCACCACAGCGAACAAGACCACAACAACAGGCAACACAACGGCCATGAGGGGGTGGCTCGATGACGAACACGCAGAAGCAGATGGAGCCTCGCGACGGGCAAGCGGCCGGGCCGGGGGAGGACGGTGCCCGCTCCGGTGCCGCCGCCGGAGATGAGCGGCTGCGGCGTTGGCGGCTGGTGCTCGGCGGGGAGGCGGGGGGGTCCCCTCGGACGGAGTCCGGTGGAGGCACGGGATACGAGCCGACCGGTCGCGACGCCGCGATGGACCGGACACTCGCCGCGCTCTACGGAAGTGGCCGCGGCGCCGGTGGCACGGGCAAGGGCGCTGACGGGGCCGGCCGGTCCGCTGGGCTCGGCGCATCCGCCCCCACCGTGGCCCGCTGGCTCGGCGACATCCGCACGTACTTCCCCACTTCCGTCGTCCAGGTGATGCAGCGTGACGCCATCGACCGGCTCGGACTGTCCGCGCTGCTCCTGGAACCGGAGATGCTGGAGGCCGTGGAGGCCGATGTTCACCTCGTCGGCACCTTGCTGTCCCTCAACAAGGCCATGCCGGAGACCTCCAAGGAGACCGCCCGTGCGGTGGTCCGCAAGGTGGTCGAGGACCTGGACAAGCGGCTGGCGACCCGCACCCGCGCCACACTCACCGGCGCCCTGGACCGGTCGGCCCGGATCAGCCGCCCCCGTCACCGGGACATCGACTGGAACCGCACCATCCGAGCCAACCTCAAGAACTATCTGCCCGAGCACCGCACCGTCGTCCCCGAGCGCCTGGTCGGCTACGGGCGCGCCGCGCAGAGCGTGAAGAAGGAAGTCGTCCTGTGCATCGACCAGTCCGGGTCGATGGCCGCCTCTGTCGTCTACGCCTCGGTCTTCGGCGCGGTCCTCGCCTCGATGCGGTCGATCGCCACCCGCCTCGTCGTCTTCGACACCTCCGTGGTCGACCTCACCGACCAGCTCGACGACCCGGTGGACGTCCTGTTCGGCACCCAGCTCGGCGGCGGCACCGACATCAACCGGGCGCTCGCGTACTGCCAGTCCCGGATCTCCCGGCCCGCCGACACCATCGTTGTTCTCATCAGCGACCTCTACGAGGGCGGCATACGCGACGAGATGCTGAAGCGGGTGGCCGCGATGAAGGCGTCGGGCGTGCAGTTCGTGACGCTGCTCGCGCTCTCCGACGAGGGCGCGCCGGCCTACGACCGCGAGCATGCGGCAGCCCTCGCCGCCCTCGGTGCCCCGGCGTTCGCCTGTACACCGGACTTGTTCCCGGATGTGATGGCGGCCGCCATCGAGAGGCGTCCGCTTCCTGTAAGAGACATGACGAACCACCGGTAACACCGTTAACTTCCGGTGCCACCGAGCTCGCCGCCCACCTGGAACGGACTGGGCCCGAGGGAGATGTGAACCAGCGGCGTACAGGTTCCGTATGGGGTGGTCTGGGCCGCCATGTGGCGCTGTGGCCCCGTCACCCAACGCCGCTTTCAGCAAACCTCCACATCCTGTGCGTGACCGGGGCACGCGCCTTTCACTCGCCTTTCATTGCCCGGCGATTTGACGGAAATGACCCATGTGATTGATCCGAGTGTGTCCGGCTATGTCCTGGGCGAGTGAAAGAGCCCGCGAATCTGTTACTCGATCCTGCGAAGAAGTTGTCGTAATTCGGTGACGGAAGCTGCGTGCTCATCGCCTGAGGCGCTGCGCTGCACGCCACAGCCTGTCAACGGGGTTGGCCGGGTAGCCCGTTCGCGTGATTTCATCTTGGCCACTGCGGCAGTCCTAAGAATGGCGACCGAGTTTCGGTCGGGCTGTCGCGCTAGTGGTCGGACCGTCGTTGTTGCGGCCCGCTCCGCGTCATTTGTGAAACAGTCCCCCCAAAGTGAAGGGAATACGCGTAATGCGTAACGACCTCGAGACCCGTGAGATCGCCGACGCCGAGCTGGACGCCGTTTCCGGCGGCCTGGCCAACGGCGCTGTGTCCGTCCAGGGCGGCCTGGCCGGCGCCGCCACCAGCGACATTGCCAACGCTGCGGGCTCCCTGCAGACCGTCGGCGCCGTTCAGGGCCTCGCCGCCGCCGCCCCCGGCATCGCCTCCGGCGTCACCGGCGTTTCGGTCGACACCTCCGCTGTCACCGGCCTCGCCGGCATCTGAGCAGAGATACGTCACCGGGCTCCATCATTTGGGGCCATGAATGATCTGACGCACGCGCGTGCGCACCCGTCAGATTTCCCATGAACCCCGGAGCCCCCCGCTTCCGGGGTTCATGGCTGCTCACGGCCATGGCCGGCGGGCGGCATCCGTGTGCTTTCAGGTCCCGTGTTACGGTCAGCCCTTGTTGACCTGACCTCGACGAATGCAGTTGAAGGAATAGTTCGTGCAGTTCCGCCAAAAGGCGCTTTCCAAGCTGCAATCGCCTGAAGAACTCGATCTGCCCGTACGTTTCGCGCGGCCGCAGGGCCGCCTCGTACTGGCCGTCACGGTCATCATCATGGGCATCGCGAGCTTCTGGGCCGTCACCGGCTCCGTGTCCTCCAAGCTGAACGCACCCGGCATCCTCACCCGCGCCGAGGGCAGTTACATGCTGCAGAGCCCCGTCGCGGGACAGGTCACCGCAGTCTTGGCCAAAGAGGGCCAGATGCTGTCCCCGGGTGCGGCTCTGCTCAAGGTCCGTACGGACAAGGGCGACCAGGCCGTGCGCGTGGTGGCGGGCGGCCGGGTGACGACACTGGTCGCCAAGATAGGTTCGGTCGTCACGACCGGCGCGGACGTGGCGACCGTGGAACGGGTGCAGAATCCGGACGAACCGCTGGTGGCCATGCTGTACGTGCCCGGCGGCAGCGCCTCGACGATTCCCGTGGGGGCCTCGGTCGACCTGAGTGTCCAGTCCGTCCCCCAGCAGCAGTTCGGCGTACTGCGCGGCCGCGTCAAGGCGGTCGGCCGCGCCCCCCAGACGCAGGCGCAGATCAGCAGCTTCCTCGGCGACAGACAGCTCGCCGCGCAGTTCTCCCGGCAGGGCAACCCGGTCGCGGTGCTGGTGCGGCTGGAGCGGTCCTCCGCCACCAAGTCCGGCTACAAGTGGTCCTCCACGGACGGGCCCCCGTACGCCGTCGACTCCACGACGCCCGTCTCCGGCGCCGTCCACCTCTCCGCACAGCGCCCCCTCGATTGGCTGCTGCCGTGACCGCCCCACAGCAGGGGGCACCTCCCAGCGGTAGCCGGGGGAAGGCGCGGGCCCAGGCCCGGTCCCAGCGCTCAGCCCCCCAACTCCCGCCCGCCGGACGCCGCCGCCACCGCCCCGAACCCAAAAGCGGCGCACGCCGCCGCCGTCCGGAACCGGCGGGCGGCAACAGGCGCCGCGCTCAGCGCGGCAGGCCCGTCGCCAAGGCCCCCAAGGTCAGGACCGTACGCACCCCCACCGTGCTGCAGATGGAGGCGGTGGAGTGCGGTGCCGCAGCGCTGGCCATGGTGCTGGGCCACTACGGCCGCTTCATCCCGCTCGAAGAGCTGCGGATCGCCTGCGGCGTCTCCCGCGACGGCTCCCGCGCCAGCAACGTCCTCAAGGCGGCCCGCAGTTATGGCCTCAAGGCCAAGGGCATGCAGATGGACCTGGCCGCGCTCGCCGAGGTGCCCGCCCCGGCCATCCTCTTCTGGGAGTTCAACCACTACGTCGTCTACGACGGCATGGGCCGCCGCTTCGGCCGCCGGGGCGTGTACATCAACGACCCGGCCAAGGGCCGCCGGTTCGTCCCCATGGAGGAGTTCGACACCAGCTTCACCGGCGTCGTGCTCACCTTCGAGCCCGACCAGGGCTTCCGCCGCAGCGGCCGCAAGCCGGGCGTCATGGGCGCCATGCCGGCCCGCCTGCGCGGCACGTCGGGCACCATGCTCGCCGCCGTGATCTCCAGCCTTCTGCTGGTGGTCGTCGGCACGTGGGTGACCGCGCTGAGCCGTACGTACATCGACATGTTCCTCATCGGGAACCAGACGTCCCTGCTGGGCGTGCTGTTCGCGTCGATGGCGGCCGCCCTGGTGCTCACCGCGACGCTCACCTCGCTGCAGCAGGCCAATCTGCTGCGTGGACGCATCATCTCCTCCACTCTGGGCAGTGCCCGCTTCCTGCGGCATCTGCTCAGACTCCCGGTCACCTTCTTCTCCCAGCGCAACCCGGCCGACCTGGTCCAGCGCCTGCAGTCCAACGACGCGGTCGCCGAGACCCTCGCCCGGGACCTGGCCGCCGCGGGCGTGGACGCCGTGGTGGTCGTGCTCTACGCGCTGCTGCTGTGGACGTACGACCCGCAGCTGACCGTCCTCGGCATCGGCATCGCGCTGCTCAACGTCGTCGCCATGCGCATCGTGATCCATGTACGGGCCATCGGCACCCAGAAGCTGCGCGCCGAAAGCGCCCGGCTGACCAACACCTCCTACAGCGGGCTGCAGCTCATCGAGACGATGAAGGCCACCGGCGGCGAGAACGGCTTCTTCCGCCGCTGGTCCGGACAGCACGCGACCACCCTCGATGTGCAGCAGCAACTGGGCGTGCCCAGCGCATGGCTGGCGATCGTCGCGCCCACGCTGGCCACGCTCAACAGTGCGCTGATTCTGATGATCGGCGGCCTGCGGGCCGTGGAGGGGCATCTCTCCGTCGGTCTGCTCGTCGCCTTCCAGGCCCTGGTGACCAGCTTCACCGCACCGATCACCCGCCTCAACGGCGTCGCCGGACGCATCCAGGACTTCGCGGCCGACGTCGCCCGCCTCAAAGACGTCGAGAACTTCCCCGTCGACCCCCTCTTCTCCCGCCGCGAGCCCGCCGCCAGCACCCGCCGCCTCAAGGGCCATGTGGAGCTGGACAACATCACCTTCGGCTACAGCCCCCTGGACGCCCCTCTGCTCAAGGGCTTCTCCCTCTCGGTCGGCCCCGGGCAGCAGGTGGCGCTCGTCGGTGGCTCCGGCAGCGGCAAGTCCACTGTCTCCCGGCTGATATCCGGTCTCTACGCCCCCTGGGAGGGCACCATCCGCATCGACGGAATGCGGCTGGAGGACATCCCGCGCGGCGCCCTGGCCGCCTCCGTCTCCTTCGTCGACCAGGACGTCTTCCTCTTCGAGGGCACCGTCCGCGACAACGTGGCGCTGTGGGATCCCTCGATCCCGGACGAGGCGGTCATCGCCGCCCTTCAGGACGCGGCGGTCTACGACGTGGTCTCGCGGCGCCCCGGCGGCATCCACAGCCGCGTCGAGCAGGACGGCCGCAACTTCTCCGGCGGCCAGCGCCAGCGCCTGGAGATCGCCCGGGCGCTGGTGCGCCGCCCCAGCATCATGGTCCTCGACGAAGTCACCAGCGCCCTGGACGCGGTGACCGAGCAGATCATCATCGACAACCTGCGCCGCCGCGGCTGCGCCTGCGTGGTCATCGCCCACCGGCTGAGCACGGTGCGCGACAGCGACGAGATCGTCGTGCTCGACCGGGGCACGGTCGTCGAACGCGGCCGGCACGAGTACCTGGTCGCCGCGCAGGGCCCGTACGCCGAACTGGTCAAGGAGCACTGAGGTGACGTCCCCTCATGACGCCACGGCCTTCGGCGCACAGCAGGGCCAGGCCGCGGATCCGGTCGTCGCGGCCCTGGGCCAACTGGGCACCGCGGTCGACTGCACGGGCATGCGCAGCCTGTCGCTGGAGGGCCCGCTCGTGCTGTGGCTCGTCCTGGACGGTGCCATGGACCTGTTCGCCGTGGACGCCGCGCAGGCGGGGCACTGGCACTTCCTGGGCCGGCTCGAGGCGGGCACCCTGCTCCTGGGCCCGGTCGAGGGCCCCCAGCACACGCTCATCGGCCGGCCCCTGCAGGGGTGCTGGCTGCGCCGCATCGAGCTGCGCGAGCTGTACCGCCCCGAATACGGCGACCTGGGGGTCTCCCCGGACGAAGTCTGGGGGAGGGATACCAACCAGTGGGACACCGGCCAGTTCTACGCCGGGCAGTGGTACGCCGACCAGGGGCAGTACGGCGCCGCCGAGGCCCAGCTGAGCCCCCTGGAGAACGCCTTCGCCCTCGGCATCGGCCGCGGCCTGCGCGTGCTCTACCAGGCACCGCTGGACAGCCGCGCCACCCCCGACCAGGGCGGCGCCGACGACGACGTTCTGTGGATGCAGATCACCCCCGGCAGCGTGCAGTACGGCGCCGCGTACGAGGGGTACGACGAGGGCACAGCCGGCACCCTGCTCGTCGACGGGACGATGTGGCAGGGCATGGTCGACCAGCAGTTCCGGCTGCTCAACGCCCTGGACCGCTGGATCGAGCAGCTCGAGCGCGCCCACGAGGACCGTACGGCGGCCGGTATCGAGGCCGGCGAGACCGCCCGTACCCAGGCGAACCAGGCGCTGCTGGCCTCCATCGGCCGCTCCGGCAAGGACTCCCGCCACCGCGCGAGCGACGACGCGACCTTCGCCGTGTGCCGCCTGGTCGCTGAGGAAGCCCGCATCACCCTGTCCGAACCGGGCGAGGCGGGCCCCGCCCCCGGGCGGCTGAACCCGGTCGAACGCATCGCGCTCGCCTCGCGGATCCGCACCCGCGTCGTCAGACTCGGCGGGCGCTGGTGGCAGCAGTACAGCGGACCCCTGGTGGGCCATCGAGCCGAGGACGGGACGCCGGTCGCGCTGCTGTGGCGGCGCGGCAGATACGAGGCCGTCGACCCCGCCACCGGCGAGCGGGAACGCATCGGCAAGGGCAACGAGGACGCGTTCGAACCGCGCGCCGTGATGTTCTACCGCCCGCTGCCCGACCGGCCGCTGGGCCTGCTGCAGCTGCTGCGCTTCAGCATCGGCGGTACGCGTACGGATCTGCGCAGCCTGATCCTGGGCGGGCTGGTCGCGGTCTGCCTCGGCGCGCTGGTCCCCATCGCCACCGGCAAGGTGCTGGGCGAGTACGTGCCCAACGCCGAGAACAGCCTGATCGTGCAGACCGCGCTGGCGATCATCGCCACCAGCGTCGTCTCGGCCGTCTTCATGCTGCTGCAGAACATCTCCATCCTGCGGATGGAGGGCCGGATCGAGGCCACCTTGCAGCCGGCGGTGTGGGACCGGCTGCTGCGGCTGCCGACGAAGTTCTTCGCGGGCCGCTCCACCGGCGAGCTGGCCAGCGCGGCCATGGGCATCAGCGCCATCCGCCGCGTGCTCTCCGGCATCGGCTCGGTGGTCGTACAGGCGGGCACCGTCGGCACGATGAACCTGGTGCTGCTGCTGATCTACAGCGTGCCGCTGGCGATGGCGGCGATCGCCATGCTGCTCGTCATCGCGGCGGTCTTCATGGGCCTGGGGCTATGGCAGCTGCGCTATCAGCGGCAGCTGATCAAGCTCGGCAACAAGCTCAACAACCAGGCGTTCCAGACCCTGCGCGGGCTGCCCAAGCTGCGCGTCGCCGCGGCCGAGAGCTTCGCCTACGCCGCCTGGGCACGGGAGTTCGCCCGCACCCGGGAGCTGCAGCAGCGCGTCGGCCGGATCAAGAACGTCATCACGGTGCTCAACGCGGTCTATCTGCCGCTGTGCACGCTCGTGATGTTCATGCTGCTGGCCGGGCCGGCCCGCGGCTCCATGTCCGCCAGCGACTTCCTCACCTTCAGCACCGCCGTGACGATGATGCTGTCCTCGGTCACACAGCTGACCGGCGCGCTCCTGTCGGCCGCCGGTGTCCAGCCGATGTTCGAAGAGGTCAAGCCGATCTTCAAGGAGACCCCGGAGGTACGGGGCTCCAGCACCCAACCGGGCACGCTCAGCGGCGTCATCGAGGCCAAGAACCTGTCCTACCGGTACACCGAAGACGGCCCGCTGGTACTCGACGACGTCAGCTTCCAGGTGCGGCCGGGTGAGTTCGTCGCGATCGTCGGGGCCAGCGGCTGCGGCAAGTCGACGCTGCTGCGGCTGCTCATCGGCTTCGACAAGCCCCTTTCCGGCAGCGTGCTGTACGACGGGCAGGACCTGGCGGCGCTCGACCAGGCAGCCGTGCGCCGTCAGTGCGGCGTCGTACTGCAGAACGCCGAGCCCTTCAGCGGCTCGATCCTCGACTGTATCTGCGGCGCCGAGATGTACTCGCTGGAGGAGGCCTGGGAGGCCGCCGCGATGGCGGGCCTGGCGGAGGACATCAAGGCCATGCCCATGGGCATGCACACCATGCTGTCCGACAGCGGCGGCACCATCTCGGGCGGCCAGCGGCAGCGGCTGATGATCGCCCAGGCCCTCATCCGCAAGCCGCGCATCCTGTTCTTCGACGAAGCCACCAGCGCGCTGGACAACGAAGCCCAGCGCGTGGTCATCGAGTCCACCCGGGCCCTGCGCTCGACCCGCATCGTGATCGCCCACCGGCTGTCCACGATCATGGACGCCGACCGGGTCATCGCCATGTCGGACGGGCGGGTCGTCCAGCAGGGGACGCCCGCCGAACTGCTCGCCGATACCAGCGGTCTGTTCCATGAGCTGGTCCGCCGCCAGATTCGGTGACCAACGGCTGGGCGGCCCGGCATCACCATCAGTCACACAAAACCGCCCCGAATCCGTAACGCACCGCGCTCGCACGGCGCCGCGCCGCACCCACGCGAATTTGTGAGCGTAATCACCGCTCACATGTGACCTGTGATTTACGGCCCTGCGCCGTACGGGGATAACCTGCGAGACGGACATGCCGCGTACTCGGCCAACGTGTACGCCTCCGTTGTGACCGCGTAGTCACGCTGCCCGTAGCGGCACGCCCACCGAGGGAACGCACCGCTCATCACCACGACAGCGGTGATCAAAAATTCGCAAAGGGACGGACGCGCG